>NZ_JAQMSY010000206.1:0-22769 GCF_028329095.1 Microcystis sp. CS-574 | reverse complement strand
TTTCAGAGATATTAGGACTAAAATACACATCAATTTCTTTAATTTCTGAGGTGACTTCTTTGCTGACAACTACTGTACCGTAGGGAGAAAGAAGGGTTTCTAGGAAGTCTTTGCTAAATTTATCCCAAATAAAGCGAGTCATTTCAGTTATCAGTTACCAGTTATCAGTTATCAGTGACTACCACCTAAACTCGGTAGCTTGAAAAAGGTTAATTGCCTAAGTTGCTGATTTTAGCCTCTAGATTAATCATCGAGAATTGAGCAAGCGATCGCATTTATGATCTGATTCTAATTTATTGAGGGTCAGTAAGAATAGTGATAATTGACATTTCTCAAGATTTTATCTCCGACTACTGATAATTAACATTAACATCGACAAAAAAACTTTCTAAAATCTGCTTAGATAAAGATAAATATTGACATTTGCTGTTAAATTAGTCAGCTTATCACCCCAAAAGGGAAACAAAAGGGGGTATAGTAGATATGGCCGCTTTTAATTTGGCTGCTGCCGATCGCTCTGGTTGATTGAGTTTAGCCAGAATTTGATTTAATAATTCTAAGATTTGTGCAGAAGCAAGTTCTAGGGGTGGTTCTTTGGTAATTGCCGTCAATTCTGTGACAATTTCTGCTACCATTACCTCGGCATCAGGAAAAGACGATTCTTGACTCTCGCTGGCGACTAAATCCCATTTTTCTCGTTCAAAATCCCGAATTAGTCGGCGTAAATCTTCGATCTGCTGCTTGATCCTAACTTGTTCTTCCGGTCCGATTATAACTAAAATGTCTCGCTTTCCCGCTAATTGTTCTTTCAAGCGTTGAATATTTTTATCGAGATTTTGTAATTCGTCAGTAGCCATGGGAAAATAAGCTTAAATTAGCCAATTAATTCAATTATGATCTATCCATCTAGAAATGTCATTCCTTTGGCTGTCCCCCACTCCCCAACACCCAACCCCCTCACGGATCACAGAAAAAGCCTAGCTCAATCTGGAAATTTTGATTATGATCATTAGTAATTGACCTTTATTTGTGATATAGATTCAAAGGAGAGACACGGTGTCCACAGAAGTCATCGAAAAGCGTTCCACAGCGACAATCCGTAAACCAGCACCGCGTTATCGCGTTTTACTCCACAATGACGACTTTAACTCGATGGAGTATGTGGTTCAGAGTTTAATGCAAACGATCGCCGGTATGACGCAACCCCAAGCAGTTGATATCATGATGGAAGCGCACACTAATGGTACGGCCTTGGTGATTACCTGCATCCAAGAACACGCGGAATTTTACTGTGAAACCTTGAAAAATAAAGGTTTAACCAGCAGTATCGAACCCGATGAATAAAAGATTACGGGTAATTGCCACTTACCCAGTCCCCCTGCGACTGGGAATTTTTATTTTGCTCCTACTTTTTCTCTGGTTGCCGATCGCACTTCCCCTCTATCACTTTTTTGCCACTAATGCTAATCTTGTCTCAATTTTGACCCTTTCTGTTCTCTATCTGGAATTTTTGGGGTTATCCCATTGGTGGGGACGGACAATTTATGGCGATGAGGGATTAGCTGATTATGGGTTAATTTGGCGAATAAAAACGCCGATCGAGTTAATTAACGGGTTAGCGATCGGTCTATTTTTCACTTTCTCGCTTTTTCTGTCCCAAGGGTTCCTAGGTTGGTTAAATTTCTTACCCGCAAATCCCCAAATCGGCAAAATCATCCTGGAGGGGTTTTTAGTCGCTTTAGCGGTGGGTTTTGCGGAAGAATTGCTATTTCGGGGCTGGTTACTGGGAGAATTAGAAAAGGATTATCGTCCCGCTATCGCTCTAGTGATTAGTGCCTTAATTTTCGCTCTTGCTCACTTTATTAAACCTTTAGCCGAAATTATCCGCACTTTTCCCCAATTTCCTGCCTTAGTCTTGCTAGGATTGATTCTCGGTTGGGCAAAACGCACCTGTGGTGGTAGTTTGGGTAAAAGTATCGGTCTGCACGGGGGTTTAATCTGGGCATACTATATATTAAACGTGGGTCAGTTAATTAAATACACTGGTACTGTTCCCGATTGGTTAACTGGAATCGATAAAAATCCTTTAGCGGGAGTTATGGGTTTACTTTTCCTGACAATTCTAGCTATCTGGACAAGAAAAAAGGCAGTTTTGAGTGAACGATAGGGGATTAGATCAATTATCATAAAGGGGAAATTGCCCATCATAGCTATACCCCATGAATCGATTATTATCTTTTCTAGAATATCGCCCGCGTTTGCGTAATATCCTATATTTTTGTTTCTCTCTTATAGTCATGCTGTTGATCGGTGTAGGCAAAGTCACAGCACAGGATTTAAATAATTCTACTCTGGATTTAGTTGCTAATCTCTGGATGTTAATAGCCGGCTCGTTAGTATTCTTTATGAATGCGGGTTTTGCCCTGCTGGAAACGGGTTTTTGTCGTACTAATAACGCCACTAATGTCTTAGCCAAAAACCTAATTGTCTTCTGTGTTTCTGCCTTGGCTTATTGGATGTTTGGTTTCGGTTTAATGTTTGGTAATACATCGGCACTACAAAATAGTTTCTCTGGTGGGACAGGATTTTTCTTGGAAATTTTAACCCCTAATAATCAATACAGTCAATTCCAAGAACTGTGGCCAGGTCGTTCAATTGCCACTTTATTTTTCTTTCAATTAACTTTTGCGGGAACTGCGGCGACCATTGTATCGGGAGCAGTGGCAGAAAGGGTTAAATTTTGGGCATTTTTGCTATTTAGCTTCTTTTTAGTTGCTTTTTCTTATTCTCTGACAGGACATTGGATTTGGTCATCGGAAGGATGGTTATATAACTTATTTAAGTTTCGAGATTTTGCCGGTTCAACTGTGGTGCATTCGGTGGGAGGAATGGCCGGATTAGTGGGTGCTTGGTTACTAAAACCGAGAGATGGACGCTTTGGTTATAATTGCAAAACCGATAGTTATGAAGAAAAAGAAAGGGGAAATTTTGCTCCCCATCAGTTAGGATTTGCAACCCTTGGTTGCTTAATTCTTTGGTTAGGATGGTTTGGTTTTAATGGTGGTTCGGCGGTAAATTTGGATAATGTCCCTATGGCAATTACTACTACGGTTATTGCCGCTGCTACGGGAGGATTTTTGGCGTTAATTTTTAATCCTTTAATTGGTCGGAAGGTCAGTTTATCCATAATTATTAATGGCATTTTGGGTGGGTTAGTGGGGATCACGGCATCCTCAGGTTATGTTAATATCAAATCAGCTATTATCATCGGTGGCATTAGTGGCATTATCGTCTTATTGGGGGAAGAATTTTTAGTTAAAACTAAAGTAGTTGATGATCCAGTAGGAGCAATTTCAGTACATCTTTTCTGTGGTTTTTGGGGAACAATGGCAGTGGGTTTCTTTAGTACCAAAGATGCGGGAGAATTTGCCCTTGGATTAACACAAAATAGTCGTATATCTCAAGTCGCTTTTCAATTTTTTGGATGGGTTATAGTCATGGCATTTACCTTTATTTTTAGTTTAGTTCTCTGGCTCATGATTGGCAATCTCCTCTACTATATGCAAGTAATTGTTTTACGTCAAAAGAACCCACCAGTTGACTTCTCTCCTTTTGTCAGGAGTCAATCCTTCAATGTTTCCGACCTATTCTCACTATTTTGGTCACGGGGAAGGGAAGGAATCCGGGTATCATTATCCGATGAATTAACGGGTAGTGATGGGGTATTTAGTGACTAAAAAGTTAATGTTTATTCGATAAGTTTTTGGCAATCTGGATTATCTGGCAAAGCTCGCTCGATATCCAGTTTCCAAGCCTTGTCATTGTGCCAACGTTTTGCCCAAGATTGAGCTTCTTTAAAGTTATCAGAAGTTGGGGGGATTTTGCACAAAATTTCAAAAGCACCTTCTCTACCCGGCACATTAGCCACAAAATTATTGGCAGCTAGTCCTACTGCTTGCTGAATTAACATTAATTCACTTAATTGAGTCGCACACTTTTCAGAAAGCCGATTACCTTGTTTCCTTTTCAAGTCTTGCAGTTGTTGAATATTTTCTTTTAAGGTAATATTCTCATCTCGTTTAGCACAAATTTCTGGAATACTAGGTGAGGTTGTCACCACGACATTAGGAGTCTTTTCAGGAGTATTGAATGACAAGAAAGCAAATCCAAGAAAGCCTAATATTGCCAAGAAAGATAACAATTTAGTTAAATCAGCAGGAGAATTTTCCACCTTAACTAATTTTTCTAGTTCTTGTCTAACCCATTGAACATTAAATACCTCTTGATAAATTTGATTACTCACTTCTAGATAATCATCATTTTTAATCACTAATTCTGCTTGCTGCAGTGCCAGTTTTTCTGGTTTGTTATCAGCAAAGACTCTCCCCTGCAAAATTTCTTGATAGATTTCTAATCTTGACCTAACATTTGCATCAGGAGTTAAGAGACTGTTTTGTATTTTTTGGAGATGGGATGCCGCTTTATTTTGTAACCAATTTTCTACAATATTCTTCTGAATCAATTGTTCAATTAATGCTTTTTCTTGTCCTTCCTGCAACTCATTTTTATTGTCGATTAGCAAACGGATAACTATTTCCGTTAACTCCAAGTTACCACCCGTCCAAGCTAGAGTCTCCCTAATTAAAGCTGCTCTTTGATTCTCCTCAAATTCGGGTGTTAATTTTTCTTCAGCTAGTTGATATGCTTCCCTTTGGCCTGCCATCTGTACTTTTCGCTCCGTTGGGATTTGACTTAACTCTACAAAACGCTTTTCTGACTCATTAGGATCCTGATTTTCACTCCAGTTTGAAGCTTCTTCTAAATCTTGATCAGAAAAAAGTTTGTATGTACTAACTATTAATTCCGCTTCTGGGTTAATCAGGATTTGTGGTAATTTGGCGGCGGCTAATAATTGCAATTCTTGACTGACGGTGATTGCTTCCCCGCGACCCCATTCTAATAAATCACTAGCTTGTTTTAATTCCCTAATAATAACTGGGGCGAGAGTGCGGTAGGAATGTTTGGGGTTGGCTAGGGCTGATTGGGCATTTTTAACTAAATATTGCCATTGTTGTTGTTCTGAAGCCAATTGAGACAGAGATAAAATTAATTCTTGCAATTGCTCACGGGAAGTGCTGGTTTCTTCCTGTTTAAACAGTTTTAACATCTGTTTGAGGCTATCTCTGACGCTGATGGAGATAGAAGATGTTGCCGCAATAGCGGGGGTGGATTTTACTTGGCCGAGCAGATAGTTAAGATGGGCCTGTAATTCAGCAAAAGTCGGTTCACCGTTTTTGACGATAGCATTAGCTTCTTCGGCCTGCAAACCTAAGGGCTCCTGCAGCTTATCGATTAATACCTGAAGCAGATCATAACCCTTGAGGAACAAAGACTCTAATTTTTGATCCACTTCTATGGGGTTTTCTTTCAACATTGTGAAAGCATCCTCAAGACGGTGAGCAGTTTTCTGGATACTACTATAGCCTAACATGGCCGCCCCTGCCTTGACGGAATGGGCGGCACGAAACACCTCGTTAATCTGTTCAGTGTTATTGACGAGATGGCCTAAGTTTAAAATCCCCTGTTCTAAAGTTTCCAGGTGTTCTTTCGCTTCTTCGATGAAATAGCCGAGAATTTTCTGATCGTTAGCGGAGTCCAAAGTCCTATCCCCCTTATCACGATGCTATCTAGTCCTGGATTGGCCTAGCTTTTCATTAAATATATCAGTGACTCTTAAATCATTATAAATACATTAACAACTGCCTGCGAGCATCTCATGGAAAAATTAATGCGCTCCAGGGTTCCGTGGTTACGCTGTTTGTAATTTAAATTACTTTTTGAGACAAGGTAAGCGGCATTCATGCAAAGATAAAAAGTAAAGGGATTGGCGGAGATTGGGCTAATCTAAGAATAATTGGTTTAAATAGGTCTTACTTACTATTCCCGATCGATTAACTGGAATCGATAAAAATCCTTAAGGGGGAGTGATGAGTTGACTTTTCCTGACAATTCTCACCATCTGGACCAGAAAAAAAGTAACCGATGTAAAACTAGACAGTTAGACTGTCTTCTCTCCCTGACAGGTGTTTTGAGGGGTTTTTTCGCCCATAAGTATTAAGGGGTATGCTGCCGATATGTCCGATGAATGACAATTTTCTAGCGATCGAGCCTTTCCACTACGGAAATTCGAGTTTATGATAAAAAGAAATCCTCTCTCAGGTAAGAGCGGTAGTATGGCTTACTCGACACAGCAGTTAATTGAAATCCTCGATCGAGAAATGCACGCCACTTGCAAAGGGGAACGTCTGTTACTCTCTCCGGCGGAGCGCATTGATAATCCGGTGATTGCCAAGGCGATCAATCTAGAAAAGGTGGGCAAAGTCTTCGCCTATCAGGATTTTCGCCGTCAAGTTCACGATTATCAACAAAAATATCAGGTTTCGGGCATTATCTGGCGTGTTTGTCAATGGGGCGATCGCACTCTTCGTTATCCCGAAATTCATAATCAATTAGTTCCCGTCGCGGGTGACAAGGAAATTCTCATGGCTGCCAAAGCTTCCGTTTTAGAGTTTTGGAACAGTATCACCCCTAATATGAATTTTTGGTGGGCGCTTAACTCCCGTCCTCCCATTTCTGCCGATTCTCTAGCTGAATTAGTCGCCCAGTCCGAATGGGCGGAGTTAGATGTGGCGCGTACAGAATTATATCTCGGCCTCTGTTGGGGTAATCCTTTAGAACACCAGTATCAATGGGCGCAACCCTTTTCCGGTTGTCATCGCATTATCGCAGCCGTCGATGAACCTAGTTCGATTAAGGTATAAAGGACTTCCAAAAACTAAACCATTCATTCATTCTATTGTAGCCATTGATATCAAAACAGGTGTTTTTGAATTAACAAAAGATATCCTCACAGCTTTCGATCAACTTTTAACCCGATTTTTACAAGAGTTCTTATCTAGTCTTAAATTAGCAAAAGTTGCCAAAAATTATACCAATTTTCAATAGTCGTGACTAACATCTGAAAGTGCAATTCCTTTCTCCGAGAGGGATTGCGCTTTGAAATGATCAACTAAGTCTGTCATTATTTTTGAAAAATGATATTAGGGAAAAAGTTCATTGATAAACTGCGCTATCTTCTAGCTTATGTGTGTCAAGAAATCAGCTTTTTACACTAGATAGATAAAGTCATAAAATGTTAACAAATGTTGTCGAAATGGGATGTTTCTACCGCTAAATGTTAAATTTTATTACAGGATGCAACATTTGTGGTCTAGATGGATTTAGATTATCAAAATAAATGGCCAATTAAATACCCTCTTTATCTGATTTGCCCTACCATCACCTCAGTTATTAGTTATCGGTGAAGATTGTTAAGTAAACGGTAATGTTTCCCCATGACGGATTTAATTCTACAAAATCGTTACAAAGTCCTGCGATTAATTGCCGATGGTGGTTTCGGAGAGACTTTTTTGGCAGAAGATAGCCAAATGCCTTCAAAACGTCTCTGTCTGATTAAACAGCTAAAACCGATTAATGATAATCCCCAGGTTCACAATCTTGTCAAAGAAAGATTTGAGCGAGAAGCGGCTATCCTAGAAAAATTGAGCGAAAATAGTCCTCAAATTCCCAAACTGTACGCTTATTTTGAGGAAAATAATCAATTTTATTTGGTGGAGGAATTTATCGAGGGGGAAACTCTCAGCCAAAGAATACAGAGTAAAGGAGTTTTTAGCGATGATCAAGTCAAAGAGATTTTAGTTAGTATTCTACAGGTTTTAATTTATGTTCACGGACAAAAAATTATCCATCGAGATATAAAACCCGATAATATCATTCTACGGATTTATGATAATTTACCGATCCTAATTGATTTTGGTGCGGTTAAAGAAACTATGGGAACGGTGGTTTCTAATTCGGGCCATTCTCTTAATTCTATTGTTATCGGTACTCCGGGTTTTATGCCATCAGAACAGGCGATCGGTCGTCCGGTTTATAGTAGTGATCTCTACGCTTTAGGATTGACGGCTATTTATCTACTAACCGGCAAAACTCCTGAAATGTTAGAGAGCGATCCGATGACAGGAAAAATTTATTGGCGGCAGTTCGCTTTAAATACTAATATCAGTTTAGCAGCCGTGCTAGATAAAACTATTTCACTGCGCTCTAACGAACGTTATTTAACCGCAAAAGAGATGTTAGAAGCGCTACAAAATACCCCATCAATTGTAGCAACAAATATCGTTGTTCCTGCTCCTACTCCCGCTCCTACTCAAGTAATTTCTCCTGTAACTTCAAAACCTGTTTCTAATCCCCGCACTTTACCTGAATGGGTGAAAGCGATAATTATAGGGAGTATGATCGGTACTGGCATTTTAGGTGGTTTTGTCTTAAGTCATTATCTCTCAAATTCTTCTGGAGATAAATCAATTTCTCCGTCACCTTCCCCAGAGAATCAAGACTCAGATATTACCATTAATAATGAGTTTCCTAAACCTGTGTGTGGAGATGAGAATATCACCGATACTTACTATAAAGTTGTAGTAACTGATGAGGATAGTTTAGAGAGAGTGAAAAATAACTTTTGTCGCGATGCTGTTGTTAATGATGGGAATATTCAGGTAGCAACTTTTAGTGACTTAAATCGCGCTCAAGAGCTACAAAGGCAACTAATTAAATACTTTAATCAAGTTAAAATCACCCAAGGTGTCATCGATACCTCACCGGATCCTGAACCTGTCTATTCACCCGTTCCTCAACGGACAGTTAACTCTATTTCTCGTTCAGAAGCGGTGAATTTAATCGAGCGCTGGTTAAAGGCAAAAAGAGATATTTTCGGTCCATCCCATCAAACCTACTTAGGAGAAGAATTACTTACAGGTAAAGCTTATGATTACAACATAAAGCGCTCTGATGGTCAAGAAAGTTCTTCCGAATGGTTAGCTAATAATGGCTCTTATTATATCTATGGAGTTCAGAGAATAGATTCAGTTAATAATTTTACAGCCTCTGGGGATCAAGCTACAGTGGATGTGGTGGTTACTGAAGAAAGAACCCTCTATAACAATCAGGGTAAAATTGATCGAAAAAATAGTGCTTTTAGCACTTCATTGGTTCGCTATAATCTCCAAAATGATCAGGGACGATGGAAAATAGCTCAATATAGAACCATTAAAAATTTAGCTCGTAGATAAGTTGAATTAATCACAAAGTAGAAACAAAAAAATGAAAAATAACTCAGATAACAAAAAAACAGAGACATCTAACTACAATTATGAATACCATACTGGTATATCAGATATAAAGTTTCTGTTTATATCTAGCTTAGTAGCGATGACTTTTGCTGTGGTCGGTTTTTTAATCTTCAATCAATCTCAGAAAACAACAAATGTAATTGATGATAAGCCCTCTATATCTTACAGAAAATCTCCTGAGTCAATAATTAATAAAACCCCAGATATACCCACAATGAAAACTCCTATCACTTCGCAAACTGAACTTAATAATCAACAAATTGCCTTGCCATCTTTGCCTATTCCTGATAATAATAATCGTATCAATTTTCAAAAAACGTTTATTTATACTCCCGATAGACCGCCAAATTTTAAGCGGAACGACCAACTACAATCTATTATTAAAAATGTCACTGATTATGTTGCAGAGAATAACTTACCAACTGAGAAATTATCAATTAGCTTAATAGATTTTAAAACCAATAGTAGCGAAAATTATCAAGGAAATATAGGAAGATTTCCCGCTAGTGTTGTCAAGCTTTTTTGGCTAGTCGCTCTGTACGGTTATGTTAATTATCATCAAGGAGATATAGGAGAATATACTATTGAAATTCAAGAAATGATCGGAAAGTCAGACAATGAAGAATCAAGTAATATTGTTGATGCTATTACTGGAGCAAAATCAAATCATAAAAATATGAGCCAGTCGGAGTATCAAGAGTGGTTAAAAAAAAGAAATGTACTTAATCAATATTTTGTCGATGCAGGTTATAGTGGTATCAATATTAACCAAAAAACCTATCCTATTCCTTCTAAAAAAATGTTTAAACCCCAGGGTGCTGATTTAAAAATGAGAGGCAATGATCCTAAAAGTCCGATTAGAAATAAAATTACAACTGAACAAGCTGCTAGATTAATGTATGAAATTATTACAGGACAAGCTATATCGCCCGAATCTAGTCAGGAGATGCGATACTATTTGAACAGAATAAACATGATGCAAGATGGCAGCTGGAAAAGTATTGACCCGAATCAAGGTCAAGGTCATTTTAATCCAATTAAAGGATTTTTTGGTGAATATTTTGCCAACAGTGACCCTAAAAATATCCAAGAATTTGCTTCTAAAGCTGGTTGGACAAGTGACAGTCGTAGTGAGGTAGCTTATATTAATGATGGTCAAGTTGCTTATATTTTAGCTGTGTTTACCCAAGATGCTGCCTACGCTCAAAATTGGCAAATTTTCCCAAAAATTTCTGAATTAGTCTATCAAAAAATGCAGCAAATACACTCAAAGTATAACACCCCCTAACATCTTTTCCCAATTCTTACTTTAGCAATCCTGAAGATAAAAGTATCCTAACCGATTCTATTCAGAATCATCATTATAAATATCTTGGAGAGTTTTATTTTCGTAGCGTTCCTGATCTTGATTTTTGCCGCGACGGGAAGGACGACGATATTTTTTATTAGCTAATTTGGGTTCGTAGGTTTCTTGCCCTGCTTCTTTAATTTTTAACTTTAAACTTGACTCTTTTGTGCTAGTTTTCTGCAATGACTGTTCTCGTGTAATCGCTTCTTCTAAAAACTCTAAATAATGTTGGTAACGTTCCCAATCTCCCCTAACCACACAGTTAGGTTCCCGACGGTGAGTACAATCATTAAATTGACAATTTCCCAAAGCTAAACGCTGTCTCACTTCCGGAAAATAAAAAGTTAATTGTTCCGGTGAACAGTTAATATCCGGTTGGTTAAACCCCGGACTATCGGCCAATAAACCCCGATTTGGTAAAGCAAATAACTGCACATGACGGGTAGTGTGACGACCTTTTTGCAGTTTTCCCGACACATCCCCCACCCGTTGATTAATCTCAGGAATTAGGCAATTAATTAAACTCGATTTTCCCACCCCCGAAGGACCAGCCAAGAGAGTGATTTTATGGTTTAATTGTGCCAATAAAGCCTCAAATCCCCGATTTTTCTCCACACTGACAAAAAAGGGACGGTATCCCCAACCAGCTAGGCGATCGCTCCAAATCTCTATTTGTTCCGGTTCCCCCAGATCAATTTTATTGACACAGACCGCAATTTCTAAGCCTGTGGACTCCGCTTTCACCAAAAAACGACTGATCAGCCAAGGATCGAGGACAGGTTCAGCAAGGGCAAAAACTAGCAAAATCTGCTCGATATTGGCAACGGCCGGCCGATCGATCTCGGTACTGCGGGGGAGAACTTCTGCGATCGCACCCTGCCGATCATCAAAATTGGCCTCCTCCACGCGCACCCGATCACCAACCATCACCGACTGACCGATTTTTTGCAAGCGAGCGCGACGGGTACAGAGAAGATTCTCGCCCATAACGGCAGAATCCAAGCGTACCTGATAGAAATTCGCCTGTACGGCCACCACTGTGCCGTATAAATCGGTTAATTGTGCATCTACCATTTAGGAATCGGGGCGATAGACTTTGAGCACAAAAAAGCTATCTCGGTCCTCGATCGATTCTATCTGATAACCCTCCACTGTCAGGCTAGTGGGAACCTGTTCGATCGGTTCCCCGGCATCTAACCAGACTTCCAACCGTTCCCCGGCGGTCATTTTCTCTAATTGTAATTTTGTCCGGACAAAATTAATTGGGCAGGGAGTGCCGCGCAGGTCTAAAGTCATAGTTATTTATGGAAGATATTGCCTAAAAATCCCTCAATGCCGCCTTTCCCCACGGTTTCCCCGCGAACTTTTGCCAATTTTTCCAGTAAATCCCGTTCTTCTCCAGTGACACGGGTAGGAATCGAGATTTTAACGGTAATACGATGATCACCGCGGCTGACGGGATTACCTAATTTGGGAACCCCTTTACTTTCTAAAATCAGTACGGTGTTCGGTTGAGTACCGGCTGGGATAATCAGGTCTTCTTGGCCATCTACCGTATTAACTTTAATAGTACATCCTAAAATCGCTTGGATATAACTAATCGAGATATTCGATTTAATATCATTGCCTTCCCGTTGAAATTCTGCATCTGTTTCCACGGTTAGATAAACGAATAAATCCCCCGGCGGCCCGCCTTTAAGTCCTGCGTCACCTTCCCGGGCAACGCGCAACTTCATGCCGTTGTCAACCCCTGCGGGGATGGTAATTTTCAGTTTTTTGGTTTCCTGTTTACGTCCGGAGCCGCCGCAAACGTCGCATTTTTCCTCGATCACTTCTCCCGCACCGTCACAGGTGGGACAGACCGAAACCTGAGCAAAAGTACCGAAGGGAGTACGGGTGGCACGACGCACCTGACCAGTACCATTGCAAGTAGTACAAGTACGAGAACCAGTCCCCGGTCTGGCCCCACTGCCTTTACAGGTTTGACAGGTTTCCAGATGACGGATGCGGATTTCCTTTTCGCCGCCAAAGACCGCCTCGCGGAATTTTAGTTTAAAATCGAGACGTAGATCCTCGCCCCGGGTAGGGCCTGTGCGTCGGCGGGCCGTTGTTTGGCCGCCCATGCCCCCAAAACCACTAAAGATTGTCTCAAATATATCGGCGAAACCGCCCATATTGTCGGGATCAAAACCGGCAGCGCCCCCAGAAACCCCGGCCTCACCAAAGCGGTCATAACGATTGCGGGTTTCTGGTTCCGAGAGAATTTCGTAGGCGCGGTTAATTTCTTTGAAGTGTTCTTCGGCTCCCGGTTCTTTGTTAACATCGGGGTGGTATTTTCGGGCGAGACGACGATAGGCGCGTTTGATGTCTTCTTTGCCGGCATCTCGCGAGACACCTAGAATTTCGTAGTAATCAGTGGGCATAGGGGGCTATGGTTCTGCTGGCAATTTATAAATAAAGTTTAAGTCTAGTTGTTACTTTAACAAACTATACATAGTAGTTTAGTTGGGTTATCCCTACTATTTTTGCTGGGGGTGAGGGGTTGGGAAGTGGGAAGTGGGAAGTGGGAAGTGGGGAGAAGGGGAGAAAAAAGCTGATAACTGATAACTGATTACTGATCACTTTTTAATCTACGGCCTCATAGTCACTGGTGCTGATTTCTTCGCCATCGTAGGGATCATCATCACTGTCCAATTCGGTGGATTTAGTTTCCAGATTACTATAGGTTCTGGTTCTAGTGCGGGAGAGGGTTGGCCCATTGGTGAAGGTATTCGAGGAAGTAGCCCGGGTGCGGGTAGGTCGAGTCAGTTTTTCGGTGACATCGATCGATTCAAACCCAGCACCGTTAAGGGGTTGGTTTTGCTCTTGTCTCCCCGTGTAGATGCGGGTACCGATTTCGAGGACAAGCTGACGAAATTCTGCCAAGGTGGTTTTTAGCTTTTCTGGGGATAGGGAGGGGTCGCGCAGAGCGATTTCCAACTGTTGCCGCTTCTGGTCGGCCAGTTGCCGGATATCGGGGGCGACTAACTGACTGTTTTCCCTGAGGGTGACTTCGTAGCTATAGAAAAGACTATCGCACTGCTGGCGAATATCGACCATTTGCAGACGACGGCGATCGGATTCGGCGTATTTTTCGGCTTCTAGGCGCATTTTTTCAATTTCGTTCGGTTTCAGCCCTCCAGTATGGCTAATTAAAATGCTTTGTTCTTTGCCAGTGCCTTGGTCGCTGGCGGACACTTTCAAGATGCCGTTAACATCGATCTCAAAGGCCACCTCGATTTGTGGCACCCCCCTAGGAGCGGGAGGAATTCCTGTCAGGAGAAATTTACCCAGGGTTTTATTATCCCGGGCCATGGTTCTTTCCCCTTGCAGAACATGAATTTCCACGGAAGTTTGACCATCGGCAGCGGTGGAAAAAACCTGAGATTTGCTGGTGGGGATAGTGGTATTGCGATCGATAATTTTGGTAAAGACTTCCCCGAGGGTTTCAATGCCGAGGGAAAGGGGGGTGACATCGAGGAGGAGGATATCTTCCACTTCTCCACCTAAAACTCCCGCTTGAATCGCTGCCCCCAAAGCAACGGCCTCATCGGGGTTAACAGAGCGATCGATCTGGCCGGTAGAAAAGAAACGGGAGATCAATTGCTGTACGGCGGGGATTCTGGTGGAACCACCAACGAGGATGACACGATCGATATCGCTAGGCTGCAGTTCGCTATCTTTGAGGGACTGTTGTACGGGTCCGAGGGTTTTTTCTACTAATTCTCTGGTTAATTCCTCGAATTTAGCGCGAGTTAGTTCCAATTCTAGGTGTTTAGGGCCAGTTTCGTCGGCGGCGATGAAGGGGAGATTGATCGAGGTGGTAATCAGGCTAGAAAGCTCGATTTTGGCTTTTTCGGCGGCTTCTCGCAGTCTTTGGATCGCCATGCGATCGCTGGACAGATCGATGTTTTCTTGGCTTTGAAAGTTCTCCACCAACCACCGCACTAAGAGATTATCAAAATCGTCCCCCCCAAGATGGTTATTGCCGGCCGTGGCTTTCACTTCAAAGACCCCCTTCCCCAGTCGCAGGATGGAAACGTCGAAGGTTCCTCCCCCTAGGTCAAAAACGAGGATATGTTGATCTTCGTTTTGTTTATCTAAACCGTAAGCTAGGGCAGCGGCGGTGGGTTCGTTAATAATTCTTAATACTTCTAGTCCTGCAATCATCCCCGCGTCTTTAGTGGCTTGACGTTGGGCATCGGTAAAATAGGCGGGAACTGTAATCACGGCCTCGTTAATCGCTTCTCCCAGATAGGCCTCGGCATCGGCCTTTAATTTTTGCAGGATCATGGACGAAATTTCTTGGGGGGTAAATTCCCGATCGCGAATTTTGATATTGACAGTATCATCGCGACCGCGTTGGCAATGATAGGCAACTCGTCCCCTTTCGGTCTCGGTATCTTGCCAACGCCTACCGATAAAGCGTTTGATGCTATAGACGGTATTTTCGGCATTAGTGACCGCCTGACGTTTGGCCAGTTGTCCCACTAGGCGCTGGCCCTTGCCGAATCCCACGATACTAGGAGTTGTCCTTCCCCCTTCCGAGTTGGGAACTATAATCGGCTGACCTCCCTCGAGTACGGCAATGCAACTGTTGGTTGTCCCTAAGTCGATGCCGATGACTTTTCCCATGACGCTCTAATAATAATGATAGTTAATAGGATACAATCGCTGACAAAAATTATCCCCAAATTAGAAGCGGGCTTTTTACCTCGTCTAATCTTGCCCCGGTTGAAAGCTGGTAGTTTTCCTGCGAGGCTAACAAAACTTGTCGGTAAAGTCCGCAAGCCCGACCAGATCGGTGTAGTGGACTATATATCAAGAGTAACCTAAAACCAGTGATTTTGCTGATGCTGCCAGTTAGCGATCGCCTCTGGCTATTCTTAAAATTGCCGTTTTTAAGATTTTTTTAATGATCACGAGCGGACTTCCTTGATGTTGATGTCCCTAGCAGTGGAATTATTGCCCAATCTTCTTAACCCGAATTTTCGATAAATTTGGGATAAAATAACCAATAAACTGATCCTAGAGGACTTAATCATGATTAGAGCCTATGCTGCCCGAGAAAAAGGCGGAAAACTAGAGCCTTTTGACTACGATCCGGGTATATTAGGGGATGAAGATGTAGAAATCGCGGTGGAATATTGCGGCATCTGCCACAGTGACCTAAGTATGCTCGATAACGATTGGGGACTGACCACCTATCCCTTTGTCCCTGGCCATGAAGTGGTCGGCACGATCGCCGCTCTTGGTGCTAAAGTCAAAGAGTTAAAATTAGGGCAAAGAGTCGGTCTGGGTTGGTTTTCCCGTTCCTGTTCCACCTGTGAAACCTGTATGTCAGGGGATCAAAACCTTTGTGCCACTGCCGAAGGAACTATCGTCGGTCGCCATGGTGGTTTTGCCGAAAGAGTCCGGGCCCATCATAGTTGGTTAGTTCCCTTACCAGAGCAGTTAGATGCTGCCAAAGCTGGCCCGCTTTTTTGTGGTGGTATTACCGTCTTTAATCCGATTGTCCAATTTAATATTAAACCCACGGCCCGAGTTGGTGTCATTGGTATTGGTGGATTGGGCCATATAGCCTTAAAATTCCTCAAAGCTTGGGGCTGCGAAGTAACCGCTTTTTCCAGTAGTCCCGACAAAGAAACGGAAGCAAAAGAACTAGGAGCGACTCATTTTATCAATTCCAGAGACCCAGAGGCTTTGCAATCGGTACAAAATTACTTTGATTTCATCATCTCCACCGTTAACGTTAATCTCGATTGGGGTCTTTATATCGCCTGTTTACGTCCCAAAGGTCGTCTGCATATTGTTGGCGCTGTTCTTGAACCCATGGCTACCTACGCTTTTCCCTTGATTATGGGTCAAAAATCGATTTCTGGCAGTCCTTTGGGTAGTCCCAGTACCGTCAGTAAAATGATTGAATTTGCCTCTCGCCATGGCATTGAACCAGTCACAGAAACCTATCCTATCTCCCGGGTGAATGAAGCCATGGAAAAATTGCGAACTGGACAACCTAAATATCGCCTCGTCTTACAAATAAAATAAAACCATCTCTATCCCGGACGTAACCCCGATGACTCAACCCCTCACTCCTCCAGTTATCGATTGGGAAGAACCTCCCATTCCCCCGGAAGACTTGATTTTTGATGATGGAGAACCTTTGGAAACCTACCGTCACCGCAAGGCCATGAATGTGTTAATCGATTCTATCGAACAAGCCTATCAGGATCGAGAGGACTTTTTTGTTGGCGGTAATATGTTTATTTACTTTAGCCGTGAGCGGGTTTTTAATAAGGATTTTCGCGGCCCCGATTTTTTCGTTGTCCTCGATATCGATGGTAGTTATAAACGACAAGGATGGGTGGTTTGGAACGAAAACGGACGTTATCCCGATGTGATCGTGGAATTAATGTCAGAAAGCACCGCAAAAATCGATTTAACTATCAAAAAAGACCTCTATGAGCGGACTTTTCGCTGTTCCCAATACTTTGTTTATAATCCCTTTGATGCCACTTCCCTGCAAGGTTGGGCTTTAGACCAAAATCAATGCTATCAAGAAATTATTCCCGACCATCGCGGTTGGTTATGGTGTCAACGTTTGGGATTATGGTTAGGAGTCTGGATGGGCAGCATCCAACGAGAAGAAGCTCCTTGGCTGCGTTTTTATGACCTAGATGGCAATTTAATCCTCCTACCTGCGGAATTAGCCGAAATCGAACGTCAGAATGCTGAAATTGAACGTCAACGGGCCAGGGCTGCCTCTCAACAGGCCGAAATCGAACGTCAACGGGCCAGGGATGCCTCTCAACAGGCCGAAAGCGAACGTCAACGCGCGGAACGTTTAGCGGCACAATTACGGCAATTAGGCATAAATCCCGATGAAATCCCGTAATCGGCCCAAGACTGACCCCTATCTCTAAAAACCGAAAGCCCACACCTTCCGATCTCGGTTTGTGTGGGCTGATTGTTCACTTAATTCTAAGATTGAAAGCGTACACTTTGGCGAAATCTCAGAGCCTAACTCAGAGTAGCACCAGAGCGATCATAAGTTTAGGAAGAGAAGTCGGCCGAGAAGCGACGTTGAACGGTTTCCCCGTGGCCATTGTCATTGTCAATACCGATTTCAGAAGCACTTCTGCCTAACATCGATTGTTGACGATTTTTGACGGCGTGGTGGTGACGCATCATTAAGGCACGAGCTTGTTGTTCTGTGGACATAATCATTTCCTCCGAGCTGCAAATAGTGTTTAGAACTTTTTTAATCACCCACTAATATATATAACATACAATTCTGTATCTATTTTTACAAAACGCCCTATTCCCAGAAAAATTCACAAAACTTTACAATAGGAGAGGGGAGACGGGAGGACTCCAAAGAACCTAGGTGACGAATATCCATAGCTCCTTGGAGCTGTTGAATGATTTGATCAGGTAAATCGAGGACTTCCACCAATATTATCCTAAATCCGTTGAGTAACCCACAGAAAACCAGTTTCTCCGAGAAACCCCTTTTCTACTCATGCTACCTCAATTTTCTCAAAAAAAAAATCGACCCGCCTAGGGGCGGGAAAGAAAAAGAAAAAGAGAAAAATAGGGAATGAGGGTAAAAAGGGAAAAAAAGGGAAAAAGGGTTATAGAGTCCTCCCAGCACCGCACACCACCCGAAAACCGAGGTTGTCGAAGTTGGCATGGGGGCCGGTGCGGTCGCGGCAAGCGGAACGGCAGTAATCTGGACTGTGGCTCCAACAACTGCTCCGCGCTATTTGAAGACCCTTATCCTTTATCAGCCAAGCACTGCCATCCCTTGGCGCATTCTCATAGCTATCATGCCAATTGTCCTCGCACCACTCGCAAACATTGCCAATCATGTCATAGAGTCCCCAAGCATTGGGCTTTTTCTGGCCCACAGGATGAGTTTTATCCTGAGAATTTCCGTCATACCAAGCGTAATCTCCTAACTGATTAGCATCATCACCGAAATAAAAGCGAGTAGTAGTCCCCGCACGACAAGCATATTCCCATTCCGCTTCCGTCGGTAGGCGATAGGTTTTCCCTGTTATTTGACTCAATTTCCGACAAAAAGCTTGAGCATCATTCCAACTAACCTGTTCTACCGGATTTTGGGGATTGTTTTTAAACTCAGAGGGATTGATTCCCATTACCGCTTCATATTGTGCCTGAGTCACTGGATATTTCCCAATAGCAAAACTGTTTAATTTAACTTGGTGTTGAGGCTTTTCCCAACTTTCAGCATCGGGATCGCTGTCAGGAGATCCCATGATAAATTCACCTGCTGGTAAGCTCACCATCTCCAGTGTGACTCGATTGGGTAGTTTTTCGGTAAATGGAGTAGGTGAAACAGGCTTTTTGACTGCTGCCGGTGCTGGTGGAGGTGACGGGGGAGAATTCAATCCCACAGGTTGTAAGGCATTTAAAACCTGTTGTGCTGTCCATCTTTGTTTTCTATCTTTTTGCAAACACCCTTCAATAATCGGTTTAAACTCTTTCGGTAAACTGGGGATTTGTAGCTCACAATTCATCACCTTCGCCATTAACTGGTGAATATCATTATTAAACTTATAGGGAAGTTGATTAGTCGTCATTTCGATTAACATAATACCTAATGACCACAGATCCCAAGCCGAGGAAATATCCCCCCTAAAGGCTTCGGGAGGCATATAAATAATTGTACCGCTATTGTGGACGGTTTGAGTGTGGCTTTTGTTATTTAAAGTTCTAATTAAGCCAAAATCTGCTAACTTGTATTGTTGATTAACCTTGAGGATATTACCCGGTTTTAAATCTCGATGGACTTTATTTTGTCCATGAAGATAATTTAAGCCCTGGGCGACTTGAGCAGCAATATTTTTAATTTCACTTGATGATAAACCGCCTTTGGCGATGTGATTTTCTAGGCTACCCTGTGCCAATTCCATGACTAAATAAAGCATTTCTGTATTAAGAAAAGTAAATTCCCCCACTGAATAAGCCTTAATTAAATTAGAATGTTCTAACTTTCTGGCATTTTTTAACTCAATTAATTTATCATCGCTACTTTCGGGGATAACTTTAACAGCAACTTCTTGAACCGATGTATTTCTAGCCATTTCACTAGCATGAAATACACCCCCAAAACCACCCGCACCGAGAAACTTATTAAGACGATAGGGGCCTATTTGTTGCCCTTCTAACATCCTCATCATTTGGTCTAGCATAATAACTCCTGAATTAGACAATTTTTACGTTGTGTAACTATCCTATTAAGTGAGTGGTTATAATTATTAAATTGAAGATAGATTGTGCCTTTGATCCCCCCTTGATCCCCCCTTGATAAGGGGGGCGCAGATCCCCCCTTGATCCCCCCTTGATAAGGGGGGCGCGGATCCCCCCTTTCACTAGCATGAAATACACCCCCAAAACTACCCGCACCGAGAAACTTATTAAGACGATAAGGGCCTATTTGTTGCCCTTCCAACATCTTCATCATTTGGTCTAGCATAATAACTCCTGAATTAAGTAGGTAGGCGTTAAAAATTATCAGATGCCCCCTTATTAAGGGGGATCCCCCCGCCTATCGGCACCCCCCTTATCAAGGGGGGCAGGGGGGATCGAACCTAAAATCCATTTTTAATTTAATTATAACCAGCTACTTTAGCCAATTTGTCCGTTCAAACATTGTCATTAGTTAGACCCTGTTGCAACGTTTGTCCCTCTATTTTAATCTAGGCTTTCAGCTTTGCTGTCAGTGGGGAATAATGCTCACCCTATGTGCCTAAAAATATTAAGAGATGTAACTATTTATGCCTAACCTAGAAAGTGATTACTCAACAGGGGTGAGATCAGGATAGTCTAGATCGAGCAGTCCGATAGATGTTTAGTTAAATTCCTACTTCAGATATGTCCGTTTCTAGTCCTCCTCGTTCCCTGCGTATCGGTTCGCGTAAAAGTCAGTTAGCCCTAGTACAAACCTATTGGGTACAGGCAGAATTGAGTAAACACCACCCCCATCGACAGTTTGAGGTGGAGACGATGAGTACCCAAGGCGATAAAATTCTCGATGTGGCCCTGGCGAAAATCGGTGATAAGGGTTTATTTACCAAAGAATTAGAAGTGGGAATGTTGGATAGATCGATCGATCTTGCCGTCCATTCTCTCAAGGATCTGCCCACTAATTTGCCCGAAGGCTTAATCTTGGGTTGCGTCACGGAAAGAGTGAATCCGGCCGATGCTTTGGTGGTCAATAACCAAAACCAAGACTATCAATTAGACACTTTACCAGAAGGTGCGGTGGTGGGGACCTCTTCCCTGCGGCGATTGGCCCAGTTGCGTTACCATTATCCCCATCTGACTTTTAAAGATGTGCGCGGCAATGTTAACACCCGTCTGGCAAAACTGGACGCGGGAGAATACGACGCGATTATTCTGGCAGTAGCGGGATTGGAAAGGTTAGGATTAGGCGATCGAGTTCATCAGGTTATTCCGGCGGAGATTTCTCTCCATGCGGTGGGACAGGGGGCTTTAGGGATAGAATGCCGCGATGCTGATCCGGAGGTTTTGGAAGTCCTAAAAGTGTTGGAACACGCCCCTAGTCGCGATAGATGCTATGCTGAACGCGCTTTTTTACGCGAGTTGGAGGGGGGTTGTCAAGTTCCCATCGGAGTAAATACGGCGATCGAGGATGGTATCCTAACTTTAACGGGTATGGTGGCTAGTCTCGACGGTAAGCGCCTGATTAAGGACTCGGTTAGCGGTGATCCTAGCCATGGGGAAGTCTTAGGACGAGATTTAGCCCATAAAGTGCGCGAGGCTGGTGCTGGGGAGATTTTAGCCGAGATTTTCGCTGAAGTGGGCCGATAATTAGTGATCAGGGGGAAATTCAGCTACTTTTTCCCTGAAAATTAGGTAATTGACCCCCTCAAAATCGGTAAAACCCCACACCCCACACCCTACACCCTACACCCTGCCCCTAGGAAAAACTTTTTCAGCAAACCCTAATTAGTGATCAGCGCCCATTAACCCTACACCTCACACCCTGCCGCTGCAGGATTAATTTTTGGGCTTTATCTCACTGTCGAGTCAAGAGGCAAAAATATAAATAAAGCGAGAACTGTCGCCCTTGCAGTTCCCGCTCTATTATTGTTGTATTGTTGGAGTATCTAACCCCCGAATATTGAGTTAAATTAGTACAAATCTTCTTCTTTGTGGGTGACGATCACACAGTCAGAAGTAGGATAGGCCACACAGGTGAGGACATAATGCGCTTCAATTTGATCGTCATCTAAGAAGGATTGCTCGGATTGATCAACGCTACCAGATATGATTTGACCAGCGCAAGCAGAACAAGCACCAGCACGGCAAGAAGAAGGTAAATCTAATCCTTTTTCTTCCGCTATATCGAGAATATATTCATTATCGGGAACATCAATTTCATAATCGCCCTTGGGTGTTTTCAGGGTGACTTTATAAGTGGTTGTCTGTATTTTCTTTGCCATAG
The DNA here is from genome assembly GCF_028329095.1 of Microcystis sp. CS-574. Taxonomy (NCBI): domain Bacteria; kingdom Bacillati; phylum Cyanobacteriota; class Cyanophyceae; order Chroococcales; family Microcystaceae; genus Microcystis; species Microcystis sp. CS-574. The sequence continues at coordinate 634 of NZ_JAQMSY010000206.1, read as the reverse complement.
GTTGTTCCTCAGTCTCAAAATGCCTTCTCTCCCCGTTTAGACTGAACGGGTCGAATGAGTTTCCTTTTTGATACTACGCGAAAATTTACCCAGCTTAACTTAGCATTAGTAATGACAGCCTTAAATAAACTTAAAATAATATTTACTTATCACTTTAGCAGATTAGCTGTTTAATTAAAAGTTGATACAATAGCCTAGTCTCATAAAATAAAAGTCTGCATAGCCTATCCTTCCCTAATGCCTTAAAAAGGGTTGATTCGGAGAAATAGTGCCAAGAGCGTCAGCAGACAACTGAGAACGCACCAAACCGAAGAAAATCTAGTAGAAATGATTTGGCTACAGTTAACAAGTCTTTTGAGCAGATTTTAGGGGATGGCGAAAAGTTTTCTTGTGGTTAAACGACTGTTCGAGTTTTTTGTAAATTTCAATTATTGAATTTTCCTAACCTTAAAAAATACGATACCTTTTCACATTTTATTTAAGGATGCTATAGCTAACAAAGTTAATCCGACTGGGGATTGGAAATTGTACTCGTCACTATTTAAGTAGGTAGGGGTTAAAAGTTGTCAGACACCCCCCTTATCAAGGGGGGCAGGGGGGATCGAACCTAAAATCCATTTTTAATTTAATTATA
>NZ_JAQMSY010000205.1:0-8352 GCF_028329095.1 Microcystis sp. CS-574 | reverse complement strand
ACCCCACACCCCACACCCCATGGCTATTTGTATTCCCGTTAATTTACCCGATCGCTCCTATAATATTCTGATCGAGAAGGGCAGTTTAGCCAATCTCGGTGCAGAAATGAGCCGGTTAAACTTAGGTAAAAAGGTTTTATTGGTTTCTAATCCCGAAATTTTTGACTATTACGGACATACAGCCGTTAATTCTCTAGAAAAAGCGGGATTTACCGTTTTTACACATCTGATCCCCGCCGGCGAAAATTATAAAACCCTCGATTCGATCGCCCAAGTTTATGATACTGCCCTCGCTCACCGGTTGGAACGTTCCTCGACTATGGTTGCCCTCGGTGGTGGTGTGATCGGGGATATGACGGGATTTGCGGCAGCCACATGGTTACGGGGCATTAATTTTGTCCAGGTTCCCACCACCCTGTTAGCGATGGTGGATGCTTCCATCGGGGGTAAAACTGGTGTTAATCATCCCCAGGGCAAAAATCTGATCGGGGCGTTTTATCAACCGAAATTAGTTCTGATCGATCCTGACGTGCTTAAAACCCTACCCGTGCGAGAATTTCGGGCTGGAATGGCAGAAGTGATTAAATACGGTGTAATTTGGGATTCTGAGTTATTTCAACAGTTAGAAGACTCGGACAATTTAGCCAGTTTTTCTCAGATCGATGGCGAGCTATTGCAAACAATTATTACAAAGTCTTGCCAAGCTAAAGCAGATGTGGTATGCACAGACGAAAAAGAAGCGGGTTTGCGGGCGATCTTAAACTATGGTCACACGATCGCCCACGGCATTGAAAGTCTAACGGGATATACTAGCGTTAACCACGGGGAAGCGGTGGCGATGGGGATGGTGGCGGCAGGAGCGATCGCTGTTAAACTGGGAATGTGGACCGCCGGGGAAAATCAACGTCAAACCGATTTAATCGAAAAAGCCGCCTTAGAAACCCGTATTCCGCCTTTAAATGCCGATGAGATGGTTAATGCTCTTACTGCCGATAAAAAGGTTAAAGATGGCAAGGTTAGATTTATTTTACCAACGGCAATCGGCCAAGTGACCATTAGCGATCGAGTCACCCCCACCCTGGTGCGCGAGGTGTTATCACCAACCGAATCCGGGCAGTAAAAGCTTTTTCAATTGTTGCATCGCTTGTTCCGTAACATCCCGGTATTTTAAATCTCCCACGAGAATACGTCCCATCATTTGACTGGCGATCGGCCGTTTAACGGCGACATTGTAGGCGATTTGGGTAAATTGATAGAATAAACCGGCTAATTTGGCCGCTAAAGCCATATCTTCCCCCCATTCTTCCCGAATTATCCGACTATAGCCCGCTAAAGCCCGATTATCTCCGGCTAAAGCTCGATCGATCGCCTCGGCTGCCTTAACTCCCGTCAAAATTGCCGGACGGATACCCTCTCCGATGAGCGGATCGAGAATCCCCGCCGCTTCCCCTGTAATTAAGGCATTTTGGGCGTGTAGCGGTTGATTTCCGTTCCAAAGGGCTAAAGCATACTCACTATAGCGATAATCCTGTAAATTCCAGCCCTTTTGACGGGCATAATTTAACAGTTGTTTTTTCAGCTCCTCGGATTTGATGCTGCCCTTAAAACAACCACCGCTAATTGTGTAACCATTAGACTTGGGAAAAGCCCAGATATAACCATTTTTTAGGGAACCAAAATCAAAAAAAGCTTTTTGGGGGGGAATAGTCGCTTCTGCGTTAGTAATTTCGAGAGTAGCCCCGATCGCTTCGTTTTTTGCCGGTAATCCCAACCAGCGACTGGTATTGCCCCTAACACCATCGGCAGCAATCAGATATTTGCCTGAAAATGTTCCTTGAGATGTGGTAACTTGCCAGTGATCTTGGACAAATTTGATCTGGGTAACTTCGCTGTTATCTTGGATAGTTGCCCCGACTGCGATCGCCTGTTGACCTAAAAAATCATCGAAACGATCCCTTTGTACCATCCACATCGGTTCTAGCATATTTAACTTAGTGGTGACGGCATCCCCCTGTTTCCAAGTAAACTGTACTTGGGTGACGGTATTCTCGATCACGGGGGTAAAATCAAAATCAAACCACTGCTTAATTGCCGGGGATACCCCCCCACCACAGGGTTTATAACGGGGTAATTTCGCTTTATCGAGGATCAGAATCGATCGTCCCTTTTTAGCTAGATGATAACCCGCCGTCGCTCCTGCTGGTCCCGCACCGATGATAATACAGTCAAACATTTGTACTAATTTAAGTCGTTGAACAAATTTATAGACAATTTACGCTATTTTGGGCAACTTGTGTTGAGTCTGGTTTCTTGTCCCTTCCTCAGGCGGTTGAGCTTGCCTCTCTAGTTTCTAACTGATTTATCCCCCAATGTCCAAGAGAGTCTAATCTCTGGCTTTTTTGTCTAATTGATCAATTATCTTCACCTGATCAATCGTATAATCAAAAAAACTATAACGGCTCGATTATATCATGAAAATTGTTTCTATTAAAATAAAAAACTATCGTATGTTTAAAAATATACACATAAGAGATATTCCCCCTTTTTGCGTGATTATTGGAGCTAACGCCACGGGAAAATCTACTCTATTTGATATTTTTGGGTTTCTGCGAGATGCCCTTAAAAACAACATTCGCCAAGCTTTACAAATTCGCGGCGGTTATAGAGAAATTATCACTAGAGGTCAAGAACAGGAAGATATTGAAATCGAGCTGCAATTTCGCATGAAAATCTTAGATACAGAACGTCTGGTTACTTATCAAATCATAATTGGACAAAACAATAATCGCCCCGTTATCAAACGCGAAATACTTCGCTATAAACGGGGTGAACACGGTAAACCTTTTCATTTTTTAGATTTTCAACTTGGTCAAGGATATGCTATCACCAACGAAGAAGATTTTAGCAAACCGGATAAAGAACTCGATCGAGAAGAACAACAGCTAGAATCTAACGACATACTAGCAATCAAAGGATTAGGACAATTTCAACGTTTTAAAGCCGCTACAGCCTTTCGTTCTCTGATTGAAAATTGGCACGTTTCTGACTTTCATATTAGCGAAGCTAGAGGAAGTAAAGAAATATCTTATGCTGAACACTTATCCCCTACTGGCGACAATATAGCTACAGTTGCTCAATATATTTATCAACAATATCCCACAATTTTTCAGCAAATTCTCGAAAAAATGAAACAACGAATTCCGGGTATTTCCTCTGTGGAAGCCAAAGAAACCGAAGACGGTCGCTTGATTTTACGTTTTCAAGATCAGGCCTTTAAAGACCCTTTTATTGATCGCTATGTTTCTGACGGGACTATGAAAATGTTCGCCTATTTAATATTACTATTCGATCCCAATCCTCATCCCCTACTCTGTGTCGAAGAACCAGAAAACCAACTTTATCCTACTTTATTAAAAGAACTAGCCGAAGAATTCGCCCACTATAGCGATCAGGGGGGTCAGGTATTTGTTTCTAGCCACTCCCCCGATTTTATCAATGCGGTTCCACTAGCTAGTATTTTCTGGCTAATTAAATCCCAAGGTATCACCCAAATCCATAGGGCTGCCGATAGCGAAATCCTAAAAAACTTAGTAGCGGAAGGCGATTTACCCGGCTATCTTTGGAATCAAGGCTGGTTTGAAGGAGTAGAACCCTAATGAACTATGATATCGTATTTTTGTTAGAAGAGTCATCTATAAAAAATGTGTTAGAAGAACTTTTGCCTAAACTTATTCCCCCAGAAATAAGGTATAAATGTATTAGTCATCAAGGCAAACAAGACCTAGCAAAATCTATTCCTATAAAACTCAAAGCTTTCAATAAATCTAGTCCCAATACCAAATTTATTATTGTCCATGATCAGGATTCCCACGATTGTCAAAAACTCAAAAAAGAACTAGGAGAAATTTGTCAAAATGCCAGTGATGCTCAAGTCTTAATTCGGATTATTTGCCATGAATTAGAATCGTGGTTTCTGGGAGATTTAGCAGCGGTGGCCAAGGCGTATAATTTAAATAGTCTCGGCCAAAAACAAAATAAAAGTAAATACAGAGAACCGGACCTGCTTAACTCGGCCAAACAAGAATTAAAAAAGCTAGTGAAAGAGTATTATGCAGGAACCCACTCTAAACAGATTGCCCCCCATCTTTCCCTAACTGAAAATAAATCGCGTAGTTTTCAAACTTTTATCCAAGGTATCAAAAATGTTGCGGAAATGATACAACGCCCCAATCCGAACCAGAACTAAAATAGACCTCGACCTAATATAATTAAAAGCCTGTAAACTCCTAACCAGGGTGATAATTTCTATCGATAAGATTTTTGCGCCCAAAAATATTCCCCCCGGTTTTGCCGAGGGGAAAGTGGAGAAAAACCGCTAATCTAGCAGTTTAAGGCTAAGTCTTGGGATTCTTTTTTCAAGAGATTAACGAGGGTTTCATCCCCATTCTCTTGAGCGATTTGTAAACGACGTTCCAGACGAAGACGAATATTGCTCAGATGGACGCTAGAAAGGGTTTCCTCTTGGACGACAATAGGGGGTTTGACAACCGGCAACGGACAAGTGCTTGGGATGACTTGTCCAGCAAGATGAGGACGGGTGCTGTAGGCAACCCCACGATACTGACGATGCAGTTTCGGCTCTAATTGGAGCATATGGCGAGGATAATGGTGATTCCAGTCTTGACCTCGATATTTACCCCCGATATCTCCAGTCTTCATCTCCAAGGGGAGAGAATCCCTTTCGTACTTAACTCCTCGATAGGCTAACATAATATCACTGACTCCCTGCAATGCTTTAAAGTGACTTTAATCCCCCTTGTCGTCCCTATTTAGGGTCAACAAACGAAAAGATCTTATTTCTTATTCTGTATCTATTTTTACATTTTGTTAGGGAAATTGAAAAAACTTTATAAAAATTTAATATTTTCTAGTTGGCCATAGTATCCTTTTCCGGCTGAGTTTGGTTGCCCACCAAAGGAGCCTCTAGGGATTTGAGGATTAAGGGGGATGATTGCCAGATTTTGAGCAATTTTTAACCTCTTCAGGGATAAGATAGTGCTGGTGTCCCCTAAACATTCATCTATGAGCGGCTTTATTATCAAAATAATCTTGATATCGGCTTTAATTTCCCTGGGAATTAAATATCTTGCCCCTTTATTATCGATCGCTCCTGGTCCTCTTAACACTTTAATTCTGGTTTTTACTCCTTTTCTGCTCACGGTTTTTGCCCTCTGGAGACGGACAATAACTGATTAGGAATTTTTCTCCTTACTCATCATGACTTTTGGCAGCAGCTTCGGTTTAGTCCTGTTAGTCTTTTGTCTGTTGATTCTCTGGCAGATTCGACAGATTCTTTTATTATTATTGATGGCGATTCTTCTGGCTCAGATTTTAAATTTGGCTGTGACTTGGTGGCAGCGTCATCACCTGAAGCGTTCCTACGCCCTAATTATCACCCTTTTTGGCTTCTTTATTGGTATTATCGGTATTTTTTTAGTAATTATACCCGCTTTAGTCCAACAATTTCGCCAATTATTTAGTTTATTACCCCAAGCGATAGAAAGACTCTGGGGACAAGTGCATCGTCTTGAGGATTATCTCGATCCTAGTCTGGCCACTGTCTTTCCAGACTTTAAAACGCTGCTGGCTCAATTACAACCCCTAATTAACCAAATTGCTGGCCGGGGTTTGAGCATTTTTTACGGTACTTTTGGCATTATCCTCAGCTTACTGCTAATTATTGCCCTGAGCTTGATGATTCTCGCCGATCCTGCCGCTTACTACCGTTGCTTTCTGCGTTTATTTCCCGCTTTCTACCGTTCTAGGGTACGATCGATCCTAGAACACTGCGATCGAGATTTAAAAGCTTGGCTAAAAGGGATTTTCTGTCATATGTTGATTATGACCTTGGGCAGTTGTTTGGGTCTATCCCTGATTGGCATTCCCCTCGCTTTTTCCCAATCTATTCTCGCAGGATTTCTCACCTTTATCCCCAACCTCGGGCCGGTTTTAAGCACGATTTTACCCTTTTCTATCGCCCTTCTGGAAGCTCCCTGGCAATCCTGGGCGGTTTTACTACTCTACAGCAGTATTTATCTGTTAATTCAGTATTTCGACCGTCATTCACCGCTGCCCATTTTAACAGTGCAGTCGCTCAAGCTCTTACCCGCTTTTACCCTGTTGGCCCAGTTGTTTTTCGCCTCGATTTTTGGCTTTTTAGGGCTATTTCTAGCGGTTCCCCTGACGCTTATCGGTCGTATTTGGCTAAAGGAAGCTTTGATCAAGGATATTCTCGATCATTGGCGGATTAGGGATAAAAAATACTAAACTGGGGATCTAGGATTCGAACCTAGGAAATGGCGGGACCAAAACCCGCTGCCTTACCGCTTGGCTAATCCCCATTGGACAGACCTTTTTAATATTAGCATTTATCTCCCCGGTTTTGTCAAGAAGTTGATAAAAATTTTTTACTTCGGGATTGAGAGACGCTATAAACAAGGGAATAGAGGGATTAAGGAGAAAAATCTATGGATAATAGCGGACAAAACTGGTACATTGTCCGGGAAAATACGGGAATTTGTCAGATTATAGCCCTAGAAAACGGAAAAACCCCAGTCAATGGTCAATACTGGGGTCCCTTTGCCGAGCGGGGAGAAGCGATCGCCCGTCGGGTGGGTTTAATTCGAGCGGGCAAATGTCAACCTATTGTTTAGCGGTATTGGTGGGCGTTTTCTTGCCTTCAGTGATTTCTTTTTCCAAGATTTCAAAAGCTTTCTTGAATTGAGGATCCTGGAAAGTTCCCACCCGATCCCGTTCCTGTTGAAGATTTTTGCGCTCTTCCTCACTCAGTTCCGACTCCACATCCGGATGAATACCATCTTTATTGATGTCGCGTCCGTCGGGGGTGAGATACTTGGCAATTGTCACCGCTAATCCGGAACCGTCACTAAGACTGCGTACCGATTGCACTAATCCCTTACCAAAGGTTTTCGTACCGACAATAACCGCCCGATCATGATCCTGTAAAGCTCCGGAGAGAATTTCACTGGCACTGGCGGAACCACCATCGACGAGGACAACTAGGGGTTTATTAGTCAAAGCTTGATTGTTAGCCCGTTGACGTTCCGTCACCCCTTTGCGATCAACCGTAGAGACAATTAAACCATCGGGTATCCACATCCGAGCGATTTCGATGCTGGCGTAGAGTAAACCGCCGGGGTTGGAACGCAGATCGAGAATATAACCCTTCACCTGTTCAGCTTCCAATTCGCGAATCGCTTGACTCATATCGCCACTAGCTTGGGCGCTAAATTGATTGAGACGGATATAACCGACTTTACCGATCGGGGTGTTTTCTGTGTGGGCGCGTACCGGGTGAATTTCAATTCTAGCCCGGGTAAGAGTCAATTCTTTCTTCTCCTCACCCCGTTGAATCGTGATCTTAACGCTTGTCCCCACTTTGCCGCGGATCATGCTCACCGCTTGATCGAGTTCCATGTCTGCGGTAGATTTACCATCGATAGCGATAATCACATCTTTGGGCAGCACACCAGCTTTAGAAGCGGGAGTATCTTCAATGGGTGAAACCACGACTAACTGCTTAGTTTTCTCATCTTTGGTCAGTTGAATCCCTACCCCAGTCAATTCTCCCGATGTATCGATCCTCATATTGTTAAACTCTTTGGGATCCATAAAACGGGTATAGGGATCATTGAGAGTTTTCAACATCTCGCGGATAGCGGTGTATGCTTCCTCTTGATTTTTGTAGGAACGATTTAAATACTGATTGCGGATGGCGTTCCAGTCCGATTGATTAAAAGTGCCATCTAAATAAGTGCGGTTGATGATCTGCCAAACCTCATCAACGGTTTCCTTGGGACTTTCCTGAAAAAAAGCTTGACTTTGGGAGAGTCGGAATCCCGCCCCCGTGACGGCGACGGTAGACAGGACCACTGCTGTAGCACCGAGAACAAGTCCGCGTTTGTTGATAACCATAGGTAATTTTCGGATAAATTAGGCTGTTCTTGCCGGAACGCTCTTTCGGGCTGACCGTCGAAATATCTTGGCAAAAAGGAGCGTTTAGGTTTACTGGAGACAGACAAAAGAACGCCTGTAGACTACTACTGTTATAACATTTATTATCTCTTTCTTTGTCAAACTGGTTATTTGAGTAGCGATCGAGTTGTCAGCAGCCCACCTCGCGACCTAAGATAGGGTTGGCTGAATAATGGTAAAAACCTTACAGGAAAGGGCTTTTAGCTTGATTGAGAGCTTCCCAAATGCACTTAAATCTGCTAGAATCTCTTAAAACCCTTGCATCACCCTTGCATCTTCTCTAATTAGTGCTAATGT
>NZ_JAQMSY010000204.1:0-8927 GCF_028329095.1 Microcystis sp. CS-574 | reverse complement strand
GGGTGTGGGGTGTGGGGTGTGGGGTGTGGGGTTTTACCCATTTTCAGGTGGTCAATTACCTAATTTTCAGGGAAAAAGTACCTGAATTTTGCCCCCGATCCCCCCAATGGCTGACACTTTTTGAGGGAAAAAAAGTCTAAAAGTCTTATCCAACAAGGTTTTTAGATTTATTCAGCAAACCCTAATTAGCCCCTAGGTTAAATTATTGGCTAAAAGACGGGCTAATTGTTCGGCATTTGCCCGGGGGGAAAGACGAGGGAGGATTTTTTCCCCCGTGACCAGTTTTTGACAGAGAACGGGGATTTCGTACTGATAAGCGTTAAACCAATCCTCTCGACTGGTAATGTCCCTAATTTCTAACTGCCACTCCGGTTGACGGATTTTTTCTAGTTTTTCTAGCAACCCTTCGCAAAGATGACAGTCCGGTTTACTGTATAAAATTAGTTCTATGGTAGTCATAAATATTTATGTTCATTACCTCCACGATTAGTCTCTCATCAACAATTCTACAAACTCCCACACCCACACCGACTTTAAATAATAATTTAGTTAATTCAGGTTCTCAAAATCTAGTCTATATCGGTGTGTTTCTTCTGGCAATTACCCTAGTCATGGTTATTGGTATTATCAATCAAAAAATTGAATACGCTCTCATTTTTGCCGCCACTCTCACTGTTATTTTAGTTGCTTTTTTCTGGTTTTTATAAGTCCTTCAACCAAGGGGATTGAGGTCATGATATTCTGACTTCCCCAACCGACTCCTAACACCCTATATACAAGCAAAACGATCGGACTTATAATATAATTGTATTGATTGTGGCTTGTTGCTAGAATCACCCCAAATTGACTCAATGGGTTTATAAACGATGACAACCCTAGATATTGCTACCGATATTGTCTGTCCTCCCACCGATTTATGGAGTGATGAACCACCCTTGGAAAGTGATCTGCATTTACAACAAATTATTTTATTATTATCTTGTCTTGATTGGCTCTGGCAAGATAGAAACGATTACTATGCCTCGGGTAATTTGACTATTTATTATAACGAAAGACAACTAAAACAGCGAGATTTTTGTGGACCAGATTTCTTCGTGGTTTTAGATACAGAGAAACGTCCCAGGAAAAGTTGGGTCGTCTGGGGAGAAGGGGGTAAATATCCCAATCTAATCATCGAAATTCTCTCCGATTCCACCGCTAATGTGGACAGAAAAGCCAAAAAGGAACTATATCAGCATACTTTCCGGACTCCTGAATATTTTTGGTTTGATCCCAATACCTTAGAATGGCAAGGATTTACTTTAATCGAGGGACAATACCAACCGATTACCCCTAATGAAAAAGGTTATTTATGGAGTAAGCAACTGGGATTATATTTAGGAATTTTTGCCAATAAATTGCGCTATTTCACCGAATCGGGTGAATTGGTTCCCACCCCTCAAGAGTCGGCCCAACAGGAAAGATTAGCCAAAGAACAGGAAAGATTAGCCAAAGAAAGAGAACAACAAAGGGCGGAAAAATTAGCCCAAAAGCTGCGAGAATTGGGCATTAATCCCGATGAAATTGCTTAAATATCCGATTGGGGGTGTTAGGGCAGAAACCATGGCGCAATTTTTCCTTAATTGCTAGGCATTAAAACGAGTAATCCGAAACTCTGATTCTAGCCTAGAAATCATGGCAAAATCTCCACACTGATGTTACAATAATGACCAAGGGCAACAATCTTCAAATATAATTAATGCCATGGTGCAAAAAATAGCTTTTTTTAATCATAAAGGTGGAGTGAGCAAAACTACAACCACTTTTAACCTTGGTTGGATGCTTGCTGAGAAGGGCAAAAGAGTAATTATTGTCGATACCGATCCCCAATGTAACTTAACTGGTATGGCTTTGGCCAAAGAAAGTGAAGATAGGGAGGAAAGACTACAAGCAATCTACAATACTTACTCTAATATTAAAACAGCTTTAGCACCTGCTTTTGAGTCTCAACCGAGATTAATTGAAGCTGTGGACTGTATTCCTATTGATGGTCGTGATGACTTATTTTTACTGCCTGGTCATGTGGGATTAGCTGAATATGAAGTTACCCTAGGTATTGCTCAAGAACTTAGTGGGTCAATTCAGGCTTTAAAAAATCTCCCCGGTGCGATTACATATTTATTAGACAAAACTGCCGAAAGATTTCAAGCTGACTATATTTTAATCGATATGAGTCCCAGTTTGGGGTCAATCAATCAAAATATACTGATGACCAGCAACTTTTTTATTGTGCCAACCACGCCAGATTTTTTCTCGGTTATGGCTATCGATTCTTTAGCTAAAATATTGCCTAAGTGGCACCAATGGGCTAAGGCAGCTAGTGCTTTACCAATTCTCAAAACAGCCAACTATCCCTTTCCCGAAGTTGACCTACATTTTTTAGGAACTATTGTTCAGAAATATCGAATCATAGGTGGCCAAGAAACAAAGGCTTTTCAAAACTGGATTAACACAATCGAGGAAAATATCGGCAATAAAATGATTCCAGCCCTAGAAAAAAATGGCATGATGCTACCGAAATTTATCTACGATCAGAATGGTGTACCAGACTGCTGTACTCTAGTAAAAATTCCTAATTTTAATAGTCTTATTGCCTTATCTCAAGAGCATCAAATGCCTGTTTTTGCGCTAACTGCTGAACAATTGAAATCAGCTAAGTGGCAGGGTAAAGTGTTAGGTAAAGCCCAAGAAAAACAAGAGGACTTTAAAAAGATTTTTTCTGACTTAGCAGACAAAGTTATCGGTCTTACCTCCGAGATTTATGCAGTTAGCCATTGAACAATTTCGCCTTAGCATTGCCCGCGTTCGTGACTTGATCGCTATCCACAATTCCCTCAAATCTCAGACTACTTCGGCCCTAGATGTATCGGATATCCTCAGAGCCGCTTTAGTCCTGACTGTGAGCGCTTTAGATTATTATATTCACGAAGTGGTTACTCTAGGAATGCTAGAAATTTATCGAGGCCAACGTTCAGAACCTTCTCCCACTCCTAACAGTTCTCAATCTGCCTTTTCTCGTTTTAAAGTCTCCTTGCATGGCGCAGGACAAGAACGATTGATAGCTATTAGTATTGGCTCTTGGTTAGAGAACGAAATTCAACAAAACTACGGTTCTTTTTTTGATCAAGAATCTCGCTCAATTTCCGAGTTACTACCAATGATTGAAAATCTCCTCACCAACAAACTTAATAGTAATTATTGGCTAGAGACTGAAATTAGAGAAAACCTCAGATATAAAAGCTTTCAACAACCGGACAAGATAGCGGAGGCCATTAGATTAATTTCAGCCAAGAAATTGTGGGAAGAAGTGGCCAGCAAACTAAATAAACCAGCCAAAGATATTAAAAGCCAACTTAGCATAATTGTTGATCGAAGGAACAAAATCGCCCACGAAGCTGATATAGACCCGAGTTATGGCATTGGCAGTCGCTGGAATATCGATGAAAATCTCGTTAATGATGCCGTTACCTTTATAGAACAGCTTGTTGAAAATATCCATCAGGTACTTGAGGACATCCACTAGCCGAAAATTTCCCCGGCAGTCCATCCATAAATACTTATGATTTCTCAGGGAATTATAACAATTATTAAATAATGTGTAGTTTTGTATACTGATGTCAAGAACTTAGCTACAATATCAAGTGGCGTAAGATATATAGAGATTAGCTAGTGAGTCGGCATCAAGACAGTCAAACTGACCGGAAACGAGAAGAAACACAGTTCACTCATTACAGTGCAGAAGCGATCGCCCAACAATACCGTTACAAACCTTGGCAATTGTTCGGTCGCGCTTTCGTGATTACTTGGTCTTTAGGATTATTTCTCCTCAGTCTCCTCTGGGACAAATGGACAAAGCAAGAAGAAGCCAATAAATACAGGCGTGCCAGCGAACTTAGGCAAATTCTCACCCGTTTGGGTCCCACCTTCATCAAAGTCGGTCAAGCTCTCTCTACCCGCCCCGACCTCGTTCGCAAAGACTTTTTAGACGAATTAGTTAAACTGCAGGACCAACTTACCCCCTTCGATAACGATATCGCTTTTGCCCTTATCGAGACAGAATTGGGGATGCCTGTAGAAAAAGCCTATCGAGAAATATCCCCCACCCCTGTGGCTGCCGCTAGTTTAGGACAGGTTTACAAAGCTATTCTACCCACCGGCGAAGAAGTAGCCGTTAAAGTGCAAAGACCGGGGCTGCGGGCGCTTTTAAGCCTCGATTTATACCTAATGCGCTGGGCTGCTCAAAAATTCGGTCGTTTATTACCCCTCAATCTCGGCCATGACCTCACCTTGATTGTCGATGAATTCGGCACCAAACTGTTTGAGGAAATCGACTATCAAAACGAAGGTCGCAACGCTGAAAAATTCGCCACCAACTTCCAAAATAACCCTGAAGTTAAAGTTCCCAGTATCTACTGGCGTTATAGTGGTCGCCGCGTCCTCACCCTGGAATGGATTGATGGCTATAAACTCACCGATACCGAGAATATCAAAGCTTTAGGATTAGACCCCAATAGTATCGTTAAAATCGGCGTAACCTCCGGATTACAGCAACTCCTCGAACACGGCTTTTTCCACGCTGATCCCCATCCGGGTAATCTTTTCGCCACTTTTGATGGTCGCATGGCCTATATTGATTTTGGCATGATGGACCAGTTAGAGGAGGAAACTAAAGAAACCCTCGCTAGTTGCGTCGTCGATTTAATTAACAAAGACTACGAAAACTTGGCCGCCAACTTTGTCAAACTGGGATTTTTAACCCCAGAAACGGATATAAAACCCATTATTCCGGCTCTAGAACGGGTTTTAGGCAATGCCATCGGTCAAAGGGTCGGTGACTTCAATTTCCGCACTATTACCGATGAGTTCTCCGAATTGATGTACCAATATCCCTTCCGGATTCCCGCCAAATTCGCCCTGATTATTCGTTCCCTCGTCACCCAAGAAGGGGTGGCCCTTACCCTCGATCCTAACTTCAAAATCGTCCAAGTGGCCTATCCCTACGTCGCTACACGTCTCCTGACCGGGGAATCGCCTCAACTGCGCCGGCGTTTACTGGATGTACTGTTCAAAAACGGTAAATTCCAGTGGCAACGCCTAGAAAACATGATTACAATGGCTCGATCGGAAAGTAACTTCGATTTACTGCCCACCGCGCAATTAGGCATCACTTTTCTTCTCTCGGAAGAAGGTCGTTATCTGCGTCGTCAATTGCTATTAGCTTTGACGGAAGATGACCGTCTCCATACTGCCGAAGTGCAACGTCTCTGGGGTTTAATTCAAGGAGAATTGCAACCGCGGCGACTCTTGGATGTGGCCATGAGCGCTTTTCGGGAATTATCCTCCCAAGGTGTGGCCGCTGTCCTTCCGGGAGAAACCAGTTCGCGTTAAAGTGTTTAAGGTCATCATCGGTTAATCACTTTTTCTATGGATTATTATTTTCTGCCCCAACCACCCTATTTTCTAGTTTTTGCCGGTTTATTTATCGGTATTACCTGCGGGGCTGCTTTTGAAGCTAGTCTCAAGCAAGTGGTTAACAATTGGTATAAAAATAAGGGTTCAGACGATCAAAATCTTTTAAAATCCAGTTCCTTACAAATTCCTTTTATTGGTATTTGTGTAGGAATCTGTCTTTTCCTGGCCTCGGGATTAGATATATTTATTCTCAATGGTTGGGTTGCCTACGCTATCTCTCTCCCGATGACTATCTTTATCGGTGGTTTGGTTTGGAGTCAGTTAGGGGAATTGTTAGGCCAATTACAGCGCGGCGGTTCTAAAGAAATTGACCTCGATTATCGGGGATAATTACGAGGCAGCAAACATTTAGGACTAAGATAATAGGTGTTAGCAGATAGGAAAGATCAACTCCCCCACAACTAACACCAAAACCTTAGTTATACCCAATTTACCAGCTATTTTGGCCCGCGATTTTAGATGCAAAAACCTTTAGCATGGCATTGGCGATCGCTTCCTCTGCATCAGCGCACTGGTTCCGAGGTTTTTGCCTGCTTATTCTCCCAAGATGCGATCGCTACTTTACTAGAAAGTCCCTATCCGGGTAATTCCCTCTCCCGTTACTCTCTTTGTGCTGGTTCCCCGCGTCAGCTTTGGACCCCCGCACTAGGGGAAATTTTGCCCTTTTTAAGCAGTTTACTCCCCCAAACTCGATCGGATGTGCTTCCCGATCATCTTCCCTTCCATGGCGGTTGGTTGGGGTGGTTAGGCTACGATTTAGCTTGGGAAATAGAAAAATTACCCGACAGGAAAGCTGATACTCTCCCTTTTCCCGTCGCTTATTGGTATGAACCGGATAGTTTTGCCATTCTCGATCACCAAGCACAAATTCTCTGGTTAGCTGCCAGCAAACCCGAAGATTTAGATAAATACGAACAATCTTTAACCACTAACCCCGATTTTGAGTTTATCGATCCCCATCCCTCTCCCTTAATCTTTTATACTTCTCAACTCGACTACGAAAAAGCTGTTAAAAAAGCCTTAGATTATATCAGAAAAGGTGATATTTTTCAAGCAAATTTATCCCTAAGATTTCAAAGCACAACTAAGGCAAAAGGATGGCAAATTTATCGCAGTTTACAACAGATTAACCCTTCTCCTTTTGCTAGTTATTGGCGCACTCCTTGGGGAGAAATGATTAGTTGTTCTCCCGAAAGATTGGTAAAATTAGAAAGAGGAATAGCCAGCACTAGACCGATCGCTGGAACTCGTCCCCGGGGTAAAACCGAGGCACTCGATCGACAATTGGCCGAGGAACTATTAACTAATAAAAAAGAACAGGCCGAGCATATTATGCTAGTGGATCTAGAACGTAATGATCTAGGTAGAGTTTGTGAATGGGGATCGGTTTATGTGGATGAATTACTGACGATCGAGCGTTATAGCCATGTTATGCACTTGGTCAGTAATGTTCAAGGAAAATTAGATAAAAAGTATCATGCTATTGATTTAATTAAAGCTCTTTTCCCCGGGGGAACAATTACTGGTTGTCCGAAAGTTCGCTGTCTAGAAATTATCGAAGAATTGGAACCGATGCGACGCAATTTATTCTATGGTTCCTGTGGCTATATTGACCTACGGGGTCATTTAGATTTGAATATTCTCATCCGTACCCTATTAATGACTACTCAAGGTAATTTAAACACTGTTTGGGGACAAGTGGGAGCGGGAATAGTTGCCGATAGCGATCCCGAAAAAGAATGGTTAGAATCCCTTCATAAAGCTGAGGCACAATTAATCGCTTTACGTTCTTTTTAGTTTTTGATTTCAACAAACTAACCTATTGTTGAATCTTGCATGAGTGCCTTTTGCATGAGTGCCTATCCTAACCAAGAAATTAATTTGGCACGACTACTTACTTTTTACCTTATCTGCTATTTTGTAGGATAGCTTCCGATCTTGAACCCTATTCATGAATGAAATTTCTATCGCTGTTACTTTTTTTCTTAGTTTAGTCTTGACCTCGCTTCCCTTTTTACTTTTGGGGGCAGCCGTTTCCAGTTTTTTGCTTGTTTTCGTCAATAAACAGCGATTAGCGGCGATATTTCCCCGTAATCGACTGTTAGGAGCGATCGTTGGCAGTACAATCGGATTAATCCTACCCGTCGGACAATACGGCACGATTCCCGTCGCTAGAAGATTTTTATTAGAGGGAGTACCCCCAGGGGTGGTGTTTAGCTTTCTCACCGCTGCACCTACCCTAAATATCGTCACTCTTTGGCTAACTTGGCAGACTTTCAGCTATTCTAGTATTTTCTTCTATCGATCGCTTTCGGTGTGGTTAATGGCAATTTTTATCGGCACTCTCTTTAGTTTCTATCGGGAAAAACCCCGCACCGATAGCGAAATTCCCCTAGAATCGAGTTTAGTTCTTTCCGGGAGTTTTTTACCAGAGGAAGCAGCCAGTCAACCCCTACAAAGAGTCGGCAGTCTTGTTTATGAGTATAAAACTAGAGATAGGCAAGCTTGGCCAATTTCTGTGCAGTTATTTCTCGATAACTTTATCGATGAAGCACTGGAATTAGGGGGATTATTAATTATTGGCTGTGCGATCGCTAGTATCTTTCAGTTATTATTACCTCAGAGTCAATTAATTGCCTGGGGGAATACTCCCGCTACTCAAATTCTCGTGCAGTTGTTCTTTGGTTTCACCCTCGCTATTAATGCCAGTCTTAGCACTTTTGTCCCCGGTTCTTTAATTACTAATCTGTCCGTGGGTTCCACTCTAGCTTTTTTACTGGTCGCTTCCCTCATTGATATTAAAGCTTTTATCCTTCTCCTATCAGCTTTCCGTCCTAAAATCGTCCTTTATTTCGGAATTTTATGCCTGTTAATGAGTTTTTTAGTGGCTCTGATCCTCAGTTTTTATCTAGGTTGAATTCATTCCGGGTCAGAAAAATTTTCTCTTGACAAAAGCCCCTTGACATGATACTATATTCATAATGGAAAATCCGTGCGCCTACAAGCCCTATTTTCCCAAGCATTTAAACTCTAACTCATCTTAATTCTGCTTGTCGGAGTTGCGACAACATAGTTTTATAGTTCTCCATAATTGTTTGGGTATGGGGATGATTTTCCCCTAATACTTGGGTAGCAATCTTAATCGCTTCTCGATAGAGAGGTTCCGCTTCTTTGTACCTGCCTTGGCAATCGTACAATGCTGCTAAATTGTTGAGGGAAGTTGCCACATCGGGATGATTGTCTCCTAAGAGTCGTTTTTTCAAATCTAATGCTTCTCGATAGAGAGGTTCCGCTTCTGTGTACCTGCCTTGGGAACAGTACAATCCTGCTAAATTGTTGAGGGAAGTTGCCACAGAGGGATGATTGTCTCCTAAGAGTCGTTTTCTCAAATCTAATGCTTCTAGAAGGAGAGGTTC
>NZ_JAQMSY010000203.1:0-2663 GCF_028329095.1 Microcystis sp. CS-574 | reverse complement strand
GGATTTAGTAGGGGATTAGGGCATAGGTAGGGTTTGCGGCAAAAAGTTTTTCGTGGGGGCAGGGTGTGGGGTGTGGGGTGTAGGGTGTAGGGTTTTACCGATTTTGAGGTGGTCAGTTACCTAATTTTCAGGGAAAAAGTCCAGGAATTTTACCCCCGATCCCTCCAATGGTAGGCACTTTTTGAGGTCAAAAAAGTCTAAAAGCCTTATCAAACAAAGTTTTTAGATTTATTCAGCAAACCCTAGGTACAGGTAAAAGTATTAAAAAAAATCTGCTCACGACAGACAGCGATTATCAGTGATCTTGCTTAGGGTAACAAAAAGGCTTACAGTAAAATGTACCATAAATTATCAAATCTACTAAATTAATTAAGCTGTGCCGAAAGTTGTTATTGCAGGTAACTGGAAAATGCACAAAACCCAGAGAGAAGCTTTGGAGTTTTTGCAAGATTTTAAATCCCATCTAGATGAAACCCCCGACGACCGAGAAGTGGTTCTTTGCGCGCCTTTCACAGCTTTAGCTGTCCTCTCTAAAACCCTCCACGGCGGTCGTATTCGCTTGGGGGCGCAAAATGTCCACTGGGAAAAATCGGGGGCTTATACGGGCGAAATCTCGGCGGATATGTTAACCGAAATTGGGGTTCACTATGTGGTTATCGGTCACAGTGAACGCCGGCAATATTTCGGCGAAACCGATGAAACCGTCAATTTAAGGGTCATATCTGCCCAAAAACAAGGTTTAATCCCGATTATCTGTGTGGGAGAAAGTAAAGCCCAAAGAGATGCTGGAGAAACGGAAAAGGTAATTATCAAGCAAATTCAAGGGGGTTTAGTCAATGTTGACCAAAAAAACCTCGTTATCGCCTACGAACCCATCTGGGCGATTGGCACGGGGGAAACCTGCGAAAGCGAGGAAGCGAACCGCGTTATCGGTTTGATTCGACAACAATTAGACAATCCCGACGTAACCATTCAGTACGGTGGTTCGGTAAAACCCGATAATATCGATGAAATTATGGCTCAATCGCAGATAAACGGGGCTTTAGTCGGTGGGGCGAGTCTAGACCCCACCGTATTCGCTAGGATTGTTAATTATCGTTAATTGATTTCTGCTGCCATGACGCTATTTTCCAAAACCCCGATGCCTTCTATTTCCACCCGAACCTTATCCCCCACCTGCAGCGGTCCGATTCCTTCGGGAGTTCCCGTTAAAATCACATCCCCCGGCAGCAGGGTCATCACTTGAGAGATATAAGCCACCAAGACATCGGGGGGAAAGACCATATCACTAAGATAACTGCTTTGTTTGGGTTCGCTGCCATCATTGAGAAAAGTGGTTAATTGCGCCCCGATACTCAATTCCCGGACAATCCAGGGGCCGAGGGGACAAAAACTGTCAAATCCTTTCGCCCGCGTCCATTGGCTATCTTTTTTCTGTAAATCCCTAGCGGTGACATCGTTAGCAATAGTATAACCCCAGATTTTGCTTCTGGCTTGGGCTGTCGTGCAGTTTTTGGCGGTTTCTCCCATAATTAATGCCAATTCTCCCTCATAATCTACTCTTTCCGATTGGGGCGGATAAAAAATCGTTTCACCATCGGCGATAATTGTCGTCGGTGGCTTGAGAAATAAAAGCGGTTCGCCCGGTACAGGTGTTCCCATCTCGGCGGCGTGGGCGCGGTAATTTTTGCCCACGGCAATAATTTTCGACGGGAAACAGGGGGCTAATAGTTGGTAGCTATCAGGTTCTAATTCTAGCTTGGTTAGTTGCCCTCCTTGCCAGGGAGGGGCATCAAAGACAGCAACGCTACGGTTTAGCTGTAACAGTCCGTAGAAGATTTGTCCTTGACGATGTTTCACTCGTACATAGCGTTGCGCCATATTTTTCTGGGAATGACTAGCGATCGACTCTCGGATAGTAGTATGATCATATATCCTTGCTTCTTTATTAAAAGCTAGAGAGTTATGAAAATCAATTAACTCCTGGCCTTGACAAAGAAGCCTTCTAGTCCATAAGGATTCTGAGATGAGCAATAACTACGAAACTCTTTACATTCTCCGTCCCGATTTAGGGGAAGAAGTCGTTCAGCAACAAGTGGAACGTTATCGGACTCTGATTACCGAACACAGCGCCACAGACATTGAGGTTAAGGTGTGGGGTAAAAAACGTCTGGCCTATCCCATCAAAAAACTCAATGATGGTGTCTATGTGCAGATGAATTATCAGGCCAGCGGCAAACAAGTCGCCCCCATGGAACGGGCCATGCGTTTAAGTGATGAGGTTATTCGTTATTTAACCCTAAAACTCGATCGCGTGATGCCCCCCCCTGCCGATTTATCTCCCTTAACGGAAATTCCCCCCTCTCCTATCACCGAAGCGGTGGTGGAAGAGGACGGCATCTCCGCTGAAGATTAATTATAGTCACAACTGTGTCGGGTCAATGCCCAATTCGCGTAATCGGGCAAAAGCGCGATCGCGTTCTTGTTGTGCTTGGTTGCGTTCTTGTTGTGCTTGGTTGCGCTCTTGTTGTGCTTGGTTGCGTTCCTCAAAGAGGGTTTCAGGGTCTTTAAATCGTTCCCCATTGGGATAAAAGACCTCTAAACCCTCTTCAAACATCTCAAACCGAATCCCTAGGATTGGGGAAGTCCAAGGAAAATTCAAG
>NZ_JAQMSY010000202.1:0-3279 GCF_028329095.1 Microcystis sp. CS-574 | reverse complement strand
TCCCCCAATAGCCATTGATTTGGATATTGTTACCGACAAAAGCCGTATTAGAGAAGTCGAGAGTATTATCACTCCAATCACCGACGATGGTGACTTTTCCTGTTACTCCTGTCCCGTCGATGGTTTCAATGCCACTATTGGCGCTAAAGGAAAGAATCCCCAGGTCCACGTCTCCTGTACCCAAGGCCGCAATTTTATCCACCCCAGAGGTGCCGGTATCGGTGTAGATGTCGTAGCCTTGGAAACTCGACCAGCCTCCTGCTAGATTACCGGAGACATAATAAGTGTCTGAGTCTTCACCTCCATCTAATTGGTCATTGTCTGCACCACCATAGAGGAAGTCATTACCAACCCCACCCGATAAAGTGTCAGACCCCCAATCTCCATCGATTAGGTCATCGCCGCCGCCACCATTGAGAATATCGTTTCCCCCGTAACCCATCAGGTTTTCGGCAAGATTCGTACCTGTAATCGTGTCGCTAGAGTTATCACCGTAAATAATGGTTTTCTGAAGATAGAAATAGTTGAGCCAACTGGAAACATCGTTAAGGCGAGCATTGGCATCACCATCTTCGTTGAGGAGACGATTGTCTTGGATGGTAAAGCCAATGTGATAGAGTCCATCGGCTACGGTATTGACTAAATTTTTACCGAAGTATTGGGTTGTCGCTCCGTCATTTTGCACCAGATGGAAGCCAGTTTCCTCATTTCCCTCATCGTCACCGTGGAGGAGGATAAATTCGTCATAGTGATTAGTGCGAACCCACTGATTGAGGGTGCGAATATCATCGCTGGTAATCCAGCCATCAGCAGCGATACCTGTAGCAGTAATGCCATCGACTAATAGATGGTTAAGTCCGTCGGCGGCGGCGGCTCCAGCGTTAATATCTCCCGCATTTGTCCACTTGGCTAAGCCAGTATCAATTTTGATGGTATCGACAATTTTATCTAATCCTGTGCCAGTGGTGGACTGATCAACGTAAAAATATGTTACCCAATCCGCTACGTCTTTGACTGTGGCATTAGCTGCACCATCTTCGTTGAGAAATCGCCCATTTTGGATCTGAAAGCCAATATGATAGATTCCGTCGGCAACGGTATTAACTAGGTTTTTCGCAAAATATGTGGTCTGAGCGCCGTCATTTTGAACTAAATGGAAGCCAGTTTCTGTTGTGCCGTCATCATCCCCATGCAGAACAACAAAAGCGTTATAACGGGTGGCATCAGAGCGAATCCAATTGTTAATTTGTGCAATATCGCTTTCGGAAATTGAACCATCGGCGGCGAGATTGTAGGTGGTAATCGCTGTTTTTAATAAATCATTCAGTCCATTGGCAGCATCAGCACCGCCAGCAATTTCTTGCCAAGGTATATTTTGCGCTAAACCCTGATCTGCAATAATTAATTCCGTAATCCGATCAAGTCCGGTATTAGTTGTGGCCCGATCTGTATAAAATTGAGTTAGCCAGTCCGCCACCTGAGCAACCGTCGCATTTGCGTTCCCATCTTCATTGAGAAAAGTACCATTTTGAATGAGGAAACCAATGTGATAAATGCCATCAAAAACCGTATCGACTAAATTCTGATTGCGATACTGTTGAGTCGCTCCGTCATTTTGGACTAAATGAAACCCTGTTTCTGTTGTCCCGTCATCATCGCCGTGGAGAGCAGTAAATTCTGCTAAACGGTTAGCACGAATCCAGGCATTAATCGCGATTACGTCACTGACAGTAAAAATGCCGTTAATAGCAACTCCAGTCGCTTGTTTGGCTTCTAAGATTAACTGATTTAATCCATTAGCTGCCGTCATTCCACCCGTAATATTTGTGCCGAGATTAGCACCAGCAAGTCCTGGATCTCTGCCAATTCTTTCAACCGTTTGATCTAGTCCCGTTCCGGTTGTTCCGGTTGGGTAATTCTGCACCATCGAATAAGATTTGCTTGCCATAATTTTTAACTATAAAAAATAAGGTAGTTAGTGAAACAGCAACAATTTTTAGACAAGTAACGACAAAACCGCACTAAGACAGGTTTATCCTAAATCCAGTTAGCAAAACCCAGTTATCATCAGAGACCACTGAAGTGGTCACCAGGAACAAGAAGGCTTGTCCACTGCACTGGATCAGGGGGATTTGGTGTTAACCTGACAATTGCGGATCGATATCCTCACCTATACCAGAAGTCGATCCCAACGGTTGGACAGTCTCAGATAGTCAATAAGTTCTAACCGATTGTCTTGCCTCTGCTCAGACCATCGAACGAGGCTTTCCGATCTTGATAGTCCTGAGTCGGCGTTTGATAATCTAACCTTTGATGGAATCTTAGATTACTGTAGCACTTTTTACAGATATTTGATCCCCGCTGCTTTTTCTCTCTTAGCGTTGCTTAAGTAAAAATACCTGATCTTGCGCGTAACTCAATTTAAAACTAGGCGATCGCTGCAAGCCTCCGATCAGATGGCTGACAACCGACTCGGTGCTATCTACTTTCACCAACTGGAGGTTGGGACGGTGGGTCAGGTGGGGAACAATTTGGGAAGTCGTCAGGACAATTTCCAGACTATCAAAGACAACTAATATAAAATAACTTTACATTTTTTTTATCACTTTTGGAAAATGCTATGCTCGTAGATGGGAAAAAAGAGCTAAAAATCTGCATTGATGCCAAGTTGATAATTTAAGCGCATCTTATGATAGTCTAAATATTTTCTTAAAGATGGTAGTAGGAAAGAGCGATCAAGAATGATTAAGGATAAAAATCAGCAAACCTATAAAGACCCTAGTATTGTCGGTTATTATGCCCAATTAACCGCGCTACAGCCAGCAGAAAAGACAATTTTAACCCTGCTGCAAGAGCATTTATCAACCATGAAAATGCTTGATTTAGGGGTAGGTGCGGGACGGACTACGAAGTATTTTGCCCCTCTTGTGGGAGAATATATCGGGGTTGATTATTCTGCGGAAATGATCGCCGCTTGTCGTCAAAAATTCCCCCATTTAGTCTGGCAAGTGGCCGATGCTAGAAATCTAGAACAATTTGCCGATAATTATTTTGATTTTATTCTCTTTAGTTTTAATGACATTGATTATATTTCCCATGCTGACCGTTTTCTAGTTTTAGGTGGTGATTCGGTAGTAGTGATGGCGGCTTAATCCTTTGCCAGGTGTGCATTGTAGTCATGGATAAAATACCAAAGGGTTCCCCAACGTGATTCTCCATTTTTTTAGAGAAAGATAGACTCTCTCTCACCAACCGAGAAATCCTTTGTCGAAAGGTATT
>NZ_JAQMSY010000201.1:0-12683 GCF_028329095.1 Microcystis sp. CS-574 | reverse complement strand
GAAGTGAAGTGTGGGGTGTGGGGTGTGGGGTGTGGGGTGTGGGGTGTCGGAAGAATAAATAGAAATAATCTCCTATCTCCTGACTCCTGACTCCTATCTCCTATCTCCTTTCCTGAGTATTTGGGATTAAAACTGAAAAAAGTGCATTAATTGGGAGATTTCCTGCGCTTCTAGGGATAAACGCCCTTTAAAATCCACAATATTCTTAAATAATCCCTGTTCTTCTCTGCTTTTTATAATGGCAGCTGCTAAATTATCGCTGATCAGGGGTAGGGTGGTTAACTGCTCGATCGAGGCAGTGTTAGGATTGATTTTAGGGGGTGCGAGGTGACTTTCGGGACTATAATAGGCAAATTCTAGAATCGGTTCCCAAACTTTCAATCTAGCCACAGGAACACTCAAAGCAGCGGCTAGATCTTCAAGACAAAGCAATTCTACCCCCATACCCAACAATTCCACCAACATCCGCGCTTGATGGATGGATATCCCCGGCAATCGCAGCCAATCATCCACACCCGCTTGATTGACATTAATTTTAATGCCCAATTGTGCCGCCATAGCGATCTCATCAAGGGAACGAAAGCGATAATAGGGATCATTGCTAATTTTGGCTTTTAAAGGCTTAAAAGTGCGCCCTAACCAGTTTTGCGGTGTCATTATAGTAGTTGTCGCCGTTTTTCTTCAAATTCGTACTCAGAAATTAATCCTTCTTGCCGGAGGCGCTCTAATTCCCTTAAAGCTACCCCGATCGCCTCTACTTGTTTAGGCTCTAAACTGGGGACAGTGGCAGCAGTGGTGGCAGTGGGAAAATAGTTAGCGAAAAATTGGTTATCTTGGATTAAATACCACACCGCATCGATCGCGCAAGCCACCCGGGGAATCGGAGTTTGCCAGAGGAGAAGATAGATAATTCCCCAGAGAGGTTGACCGAGATAGAATTTATGAATACCGGCGATAGGAAAGGGTAAAGCGAGAATACTACCGATAAAAGCCAGAAAAATCGCTAATTTACGGCTTTTGGGCTTACTTAATAATTTTTCCACCAGAAGCATGACACCTGTTCGAGATTGATTTTAGCCTGATCTGGACTTTCTATCCTAAAATACTCTTTGGTTCTAACATAGGGATACGCGATGACTAGCAGAATCAAGGAAATCTTTCAGACAGGACAACCGGATCAATCCGTCACCGTGCAGGGTTGGGTGAGAACAAAACGAGAATTAAAAGAATTTACTTTCCTGGAAGTTAATGATGGCTCATCCCTAGCCAACTTACAAGTTATCCTCGAACCGACTTTACCCGATTATGAAAATGTACTAAAGACAATTAGTACAGGAACGGCGATCGCTGTTTCGGGAAATTTGGTTCTTTCCCCGGGTAAAGGGCAAAATATCGAGTTAAAAGCGGCCGAAATCACCCTTTATGGTGACTGTCCTGCGGATTATCCCCTACAAAAGAAACGTCATTCCTTTGAATTCCTAAGAACTATTGCCCATCTGCGAGCAAGAACCAACACTCTAGGAGCAGTAATGCGGGTTAGAAACGCTTGCGCTACCGCTATCCACACTTTTTTCCAAGAAAAAGGCTTTATTTGGGTACATACTCCCATTATTACCGCTAACGACTGCGAAGGTGCGGGAGAATTATTTACTGTCACCAGTTTAGATTTAAAAAAACCCGCCAATTTTGCCGAGGATTTCTTTGGTAAACGGGCCTATTTAACCGTCAGTGGACAATTACAAGCGGAAGTAATGGCCATGGCTTTATCTAATGTTTACACTTTTGGCCCGACTTTTCGCGCTGAAAATTCTAATACTTCCCGTCATCTGGCCGAGTTTTGGATGGTGGAACCGGAAATGGCTTTTTGTGATCTGGAAGGGGATCAGGATTTAGCAGAAGCTTTTCTGAAATATATCTTTAAATTCGTCTTAGAAAATTGTCCCGAAGATTTGCAGTTTTTTAACGAACGTATCGATAAAACGGTGTTAAGTACGGCCGAGAATATCGTTAATAGTGAGTTTGGCAGGATTACCTACAGCGAAGCGATCGAGTTATTAGAAAAAGCCGATCGTCAGTTCGAGTTTCCGGTAGAATGGGGCGTAGATTTACAGTCAGAACACGAACGTTATCTAGCGGAGGAACTATTTAAAAAACCCGTGATTGTCACCAATTATCCCAAGACAATCAAAGCTTTTTATATGCGTCTAGATGACAATAATAAAACCGTTTCCGCTATGGATATTTTAGCACCCAAGATCGGCGAAATTATCGGCGGTTCCCAACGGGAAGAACGATTAGATGTATTAATCCAAAGAATGCAGGAACAGGGAATGAATCCCGATGATTTGTGGTGGTATTTAGATCTGCGTCGCTACGGTTCCGTTCCCCACGCCGGTTTTGGTTTAGGATTCGAGCGTCTGGTACAATTCATGACGGGAATGACCAATATTCGCGATGTGATTCCTTTCCCCCGTACCCCTTTAAGTGCCGACTTTTAGAATGATGTCTAGGATCGACGGGAGAAAGGAGGAATGTAGATATTTATTAAATTGTAGCTTAGGCTACAGACTTGGAGTAGAAAATGTTTGTTGTTTCACTGTCCCTCTCTACGTTCTTTGTCCCCTTTCTCCTGTAACAGTTCTTAATGGGTTTGTCTGAGTTTAGCCTGATTGATAATGATAGCGAGCTTGTAAAAAATAAACCTTATTTCCCGTGACTTTATAAACCAAACGATGCTCTAAGTCGATCCGTCGTGACCAAGTATCGGCAGCAATATACTTAAGAGGTTCGGGTTTACCCAATCCTGTAAACGGATCGCCATCCAAAATATCTGCCACTAAGTCTAAAATTTTATCGCCTTTTTTCGGTTCGTTCCGATACCACCACGCTAAATCTGCTTTGAAATCAGGACTAAAAACGGGCAAATAACCATGAATAGGATTGTTTTTAGGTTTATCTGGCTTATTTTCTCTTTTAGGACTCAATTCCTAACTCCTCTTTCAATTCAGCTAATGTTTGAGGAGTTGCATCTTCTGTCTGGGTCCATGCTAAAGAGCGAAATAAGCGTTGGGCATTTTCTGGCGATCGCAATAAATAAACACACTCTAATAAACTGGAAAGCTCATCTTCAGCAATTAAGGCCACATTTTTCTGATTGCGACGCTTAATGACGATAATTTGCGATTCGTCACACACCTGATCTAAGATACTGGCTAAATTCATTCTCGCCTGAGAGTAGGTGGTTTCTTTGCTTAACATGATTTTTAGGGGAGACTTGTACAACCTTATTGTACAATTCCAAGCTCTTGAACTCCCCAAAAACCCCAAAATCTGAAGGGAGAGGAATATAAAGATTTATTAAATTGTAGCTTTTGATACAGTTGTGGGGGGGGAGTGTGTATTGTTCTACTATCCGCCTTTAGTGTTGGGTTGGGTTGTTGCTTCACCTAGCTGCGAGGGGGCGAACACTTATGTACTGAGTAGCGAATGGTGATGAAAAAAGGATTTTTCAGATGGCTACCAATTTTAGCCTTAACTATAGCTTTATCTTCTAACTTCTATCAGAATCACGATGATATTGCTCAAGCCCGTAATTCGAGACGTGTAAGCAATGGTTTTGCTTTCGAGATTCAGAATTGTAATAAAGACAATAATTCTGTAGTTTGTACTTTTATGGTTGCAAACTTAGGGGAAGTCAGAGATTTTCATTTTTCTCCCCAAAACTCTATCATCATTGATTCTACTGGCAAGCAATTGTATGGATCGCGGTGCATTATTGGAGCAATAGGTCCAGGTGATCAAGCATATATGAGAGATATGCCTTCTAGAGTCCCCATTAACGGAAAAATTCTCTTTAAAGGAAATTTGCCCGGAAGAATCGTTTATCTGCGATTAGTAGGTTCTGGTTTCTCAGTTGAATGGAGGTAATATATTACCTCGTTCTCAGGTTCTACCTGAAGATTTTTCCTGTGGCAGCAGCATTAAGTAGGGGCGAACGCAATTCGCCCCTACAGGTTTTTTTCGCCCGCTCGCACTTTAATATAGGAACAGTAGGGTGGGCATTGCCCACCCTACCCATTTTTCCTGAATACTGAACCTTATTATTGATTGAGAGAAACAACAACTATGTACACCACAACTTACAACTTACACAATCTTGAGCTATAATCGGCAATGAGGTCGAATCCGAAAAACGATCAGAAAAAACTGCTGATTGCTGAACTTAGAAAAGCAGCAATCAAACATACCCCAGAAAATATTATCAGAATTACTAAAGATCCTAGCGGGAAAATTGTTTTTCTAGAAACAGGAAAAGGAGGAGAGAGAGGTTCTGGATTACTGCATATTCTAGAAAATCATCGAGAAGATTTCCTCCAGAGAGGTATTGCCGAAGAACAAATTCCCGATTTAATTGTAACAGCTATTAGTGAGGGAAAAATTATTGGCATACAAGGAAAAAGTCGCATAATTTATAAAGTAGAAATCAATAGAATTATTCAGTATGTTTCTCTAGAAATTAGTCATAATGGTTACTTAGTGAGTGCTAATCCAACTCCAACTCGATTAATTAACAAACTTATTCAGGAATGATAGTTATGGCAATCAGAATCAAACTTTGGGCAGATTATGGAAGTTACCCACTTTGGGGAGTAGATGAAATTGATAACATTGCTCCTGAAGAATTACCATTAAGTAAAGAAACTATTCAGCGTTTAAACGCATGGCAGGATACTTACGATAAGACTTTAGATCAAGACTATCCACCTTTATCAGATTTTCCTAATCAGCAAGCTGAAATGGATTTTAAACAAGAAGGAATTAGTTTATGGAAACAGTTATGTCTTGAACTGGCCCCGGATTATGAAGTTTTCTACCAAAATGAAGGTCAATTGTTCAGACATCTTAAGGAAATAACCAAAAAATCTACAGTACAAAAAATAACAGTTTGAGTATCATCACCTTCGGCTCTAGCGCAGCTTCAACCCTTAAGCGCAAACTAAAACCATCCAAACCATCAGAAAAAGAAACCACAAAAGTAGGCTAAATTGCTTCTAAAAATACCATAAATACCCCTTCATTCAATCTTGAGGGGGTTTATTTTTTTCTTCATCAACAATCTGTAAAACACTGCTGTATAAAGGTGCAGCCACCCAAAATCCTGCTTGATCAATCAAAGCGTCTAGTAGGGGTTTCACCTCAGAGATTAACCCTCGATTCTTCGCCTCAACTAAAATGCCCAGAATTCCTGTGTATCGAAGATTAAGTCTAGCAGCAATTCTACGACCACGACGCTCATCAATCAAAACTTGATCTGCTCCCAACTCAAGTGCTAAAGCAATAGCCTCAGCTTCTCCCTTATCTAGTTCATCTGCAAGAGCTTCAATCACTGTGCGGTTAGTTACCGTTCGAGTTTGAATCCAATCTAAGGTTTGGACTTCTATTGAACCTGCTACCAGAAAATCAGGCTCAGTTAATTCTCGATAAACTGCTTCGGGAATAAAAACTATTTGGTAAAGTTGTTGTAGCAGATGAAGTTGATTAATGGCGGCAAGATTGTTGATAGGGGATGTATCACTGACAACAATCACAATCTTCCCATCTCCCGCAAGTTCTTAATATCCTGTTCAAAATCTTCGACATCGTAGTGTACCGGAATTTGACGACTTGCAAGTAGGTGTTGAAAAGCAATACGATTCATTCCTGCAAATCGACTCGCTTGAGCAAGGGTGAGCTTCTCTTTTTGAAAGAGCATGACCGCAATTTCCTGCCTCATCTCAGCTTCAGTCATGCGTGTGGCACTGAGAATTTCATCGGAGATATCAATACTCATGGCTATAACCCTATCTATCCCTTCCTATTGGAATGATATCATAACCCCCTTCATTTAGTCAGTTGAGCAGGTTTATTTTTTGCGTCTCTTCCCCTTACACATTTTACACATTAAGAATCGGTTTTATGCTATTGAGTTACCAAAGCTAATAGAAGAGGCTTTATTATCAGTTGCCAACTAAAACCGTCCCAATCCACCGAAAAAGCAACCACAAAAGTCGGCTAAATTACCTCTAAAAATACCATAAATTCCTCTTCATTCAGTCAGTTTATGGGTTTATTTTTTTGAATTCCTCCCTCAAAAAATTCTCAAGGACACTAGAAAATCACTAAAAACTCTGCTGGAGTAATAATTGGAATCCCTTGATAAGTATTGAGAATTAAAAGATCCTTATCGCCTGTTATGATGTATTGTGCCATTCCAGATACAGCCTCTTCGCCACAACTTCAACCCTGAAGCGTAAACTAAAACCCTCTAAATCCACCGAAAAAGAAACCACAAAAGTAGGGTAAATTGTCTCTAAAAATACCATAAATGCCCCCTTAATTCAGTTAGTTGAGAGTGGGAAACGTCGGAACAGCAGCCAGCCGTCGAGAAATGATGTCAAATCCCGTCATACTTTATCTTTATTTCTGACTGGCTGCCTAGAGAAATCAGAAAGTAAAAGTTGTGCGGATAGTGCCGATAACTAAGGTGGAATTGTTGTTATTTGAGTTAGGGGAAGTAATCACGATTACCCCCGGAGTAAGGGCAATATTATCGGTGAGTTTCCACTCATAAAATCCTTCGATATGAAAGGAAGTATCGGGATCATTAGTGGCACTACCATCATTTAATCGAATACTAGAACTAGATACCCAGGGCTGCATACCAACAATAATACCAGCCGTATTTCCTTCCTTAAATAAATCAGGAAAAGCCAAAGTTATCGCCCAATTCCAGATATCTAAATCCCCGCGTTCTAGTTGTCCATCTAAAGTGCTAAGAGTTCTCGCTTTTGTGTAACCACCCCAACCACCGAGGACAAAACCATCGACAATTCGCCAACTAAATTGTAAACCCAAACTATTATTAATTGTCGGGACAGCCTCCCCGAATAGTTCTTCGGTGAAAAATCGGAAATTCGAGCGCTGGCTTCCCGTTCCCGTATCTAATTGGTTATAACCATGAAGGTAGGATAAAGCAATACCAAAATTCTCGTTAGGAACATAACCCAGCTGCCCTAGGGCAGTATAGGAACCGTTAAATAAACCCGCTCCTGGGTTAGGATCGTTAGCATCCCCGGCAAGATAACCGGCGCTGAATTGCAAAGCCCCATAATTACCCTGTAAACCGAGTCCAGTTTGTCCGGGGGCAAAATAAAGGGGATTGCGGGTACCAAAAGCGGAAAGCGCCCCACTAGCACCATCTCCATCCAAAAAGTTGAGGGTATTGGTAAAGTCATCTTTAGCACCTCCCGTCGCTTCTAACCAGAGGTAGATATTTTCCGTGACGGGGAAACTGTAGTTTAAAACTTCTAGCAGTAAATCGTTGCCGTCCGGTTGGGTAAAGGCTAAGGTACTTTCAAAAGTTCCCGTAGTATCGGCTAAATCGGCAATATTTCCCGTTGCTAGACGGGTATAGAGTAAATCTTTGCCTGTGAAGCTAGTATTTAATTCTAAACGGGCCCGATAACCAAAAGCTGGCACTTGGGGAATCCCTTCACCACCGTTTTTTTCTCCTGTGGCTACCCCATATAATGCCATCACCACTTCCCCGGTTAATTTAGTAGTGGTGGAAAATTGATTATTTTCCAGAAAAGCGACTCGATTTTCTAAGTTATCAACTCTAGCACCCAATGCCGCTAATTCTGTCTCGAATTCCTTGACTAATCGCTTGATTTTGTCTAGATCTTCTTTTAATACCGCTACTCCTTCTTGAATCAATCTTTCTAGGGTATTTAAGCAGGCATTCAACCCGGCGGCAAATTCCCAACGAGTTAAAGCGCGTTCACCGCGAAAAGTGCGGTCAGGATAACCTACTATACAACCATACCTCTCCACGAGACTTCTTAAGGCCTCAAACGCCCAGGCGGTGGGAGAAACATCCCGCAATTGATTGACACTTGTTACCTGTGCCATGGGGTTACTAGAGAGGTTTTCGAGACTATTAGCCAGTACCGGACTAGAAAAACCCAGTAATATCGCTGCTGTTAGGAAATTTTGCTTGATTTTCATTGCTGTCTCCTACACCTACAAGAATGATTATTGTTCTCAGTATAATCAGGTTAGCAAACTTTTTCTAGTCTGGCACTGTTGCAAATATTTTTCAAATGTTACTCTAGATAAAATCTGAATTGTCTAGCATTTATTGGTTCAAATAAATCTTAAATGATAATAAAAGCAATAGGTAAATAATTTTATTGTTCCTAAAAACAAGATAGAGACGCTGCTCACAGCATCTCTAAATGATTATTTTTGGTTCAATTGAGGATAAAAAAGAGGTAACTAGCGCAATTCAGCGTTAAACTCGTTAAAAGAGCGTCTTTTTAACTCTACCGATTCTGATCGAGGCAGAAGCTCAAAAACCTTTCTTAAGACATCATCCACATCTTCATATTTAACATTGCCCAAACCATCATAAACCACTTTACCCTGTTGGTCTAAAACCACCGTTTGGGGAACCCCACCGCGATAATAGTAACCCGGTTCATCGGGACGATAGGAAGACTTTAAGGGGATAGAATCGACAGTAACGGGGATAATACTGGCGGCGCGACCGTAAAACTCTTGAAAACGGGAGACAATCGCCGCAAATCGCTTACAATCACTACTATCATCCAGATAATAGACAATAATAGCCGGAATTTTCCGTTGAAAAGTTTCCGCTAAATTTAAACGCGGTGGTACGAGGGAACCATTACCCGCATAGACCACAAAAATATTACCATCGAGGCGATCGTCATCGATCCCCGCGTAGGCGCTAGGGGTTAGCCAAGGAGACCAACTCGTCAGGGCGATAATAAGAAAGACAAGACAGATCCGAAGACGCAGGCGATAACGAGATTTCATGATCAACAGAGTTAGAATATTAAGACAATTTTTCGGTAAAAAATATTGTGACCTTCGAGCGCGATAATTCCCAAACCACCTCGCGAGTCATTGCCGCTAACTCGCGCTTTGCCAATACTTATTATGCCATTCTAGGACTACATCCGAGTGCCTCGGTGATCGAAGTGCGACGAGCCTATCGGGAACTCAGCAAACGATACCACCCCGATACTACCGAACTCAGCCCCGAAGTGGCAACGGCTAAATTCCAGCGTCTTAACGAAGCTTATGCCACCCTGAGTAATCCCGATCGCCGTTCCCTGTATGATTTACAGATAGGTTACTCGCGCTGGAATGTCATCCAAACTATCCCCGATAGCGATGAACCCATAGCTAATCGTAGCGCCTATCTCGATCCGACCGATCGCCCCCTATCTTCGGGAGAAATTTTTGCTTTGTTTATCTTGGCACTCACCCTGCTCGGCTGCTTGTTACTGGCGGTGATTATTGCTATGCTTCGAGGAGAGAATGCTGTCACTGTAGCCCAATTATTTTTGATTTAGATGCGATGAAGATTCCCACTGCTGATACTCCCCTCTATAATCATCCCTTACCGGCGATCGAAGCATGGCTAGTTAAGTTAGGTTGTCGGAAAAATACCGAGAATGTCCACTGTTGGACTGTGGAAAAACTGACATGGAAAGCGGAAATCTGCCTCGATATCGAAGAAATCACCGTTCGTTACTTTCGGGCAGCCAATGATGGCAGTGACATCAATCGCGCTTTTAAATACTCCCTTAGTCGTCAAGATATCGAATCGGCGGTTTTTTCCGGTCCCTAATCAATAGTCCAACTTTTGACTAAAAAGTGCCAGCGATTGGAGCGATCGGGGGGAGAATTCAGGGACTTTTTCCCTGAAAATTGGCTAATTGACCACCTGAAAATCGGTAAAACCCTACACCCTACACCCTACACCCTACACCCTACCCCGTTAAGACAGCACCGGAGTGGGCAGCAGGGAGAGCTATTCCGAGCATTTGTACTAAATTTCCCGAGACAGGCTGTCAATCCAGTACACTTGTTCAGGTTGAAGTCAAAGCTCCCCCACAACTGGAACCGCTCCCGGCAGTGCAACCGTAGCAATAGGAAGCGGTTTGTACCTCTGCAATTACATCTAAACTACCCGCTTGTAATAAATCCGACAGGGTTAATTTTTGGCCTTGACTGGTGCAAGCAGCCAGAGCCTCCATCTGATTAAAATCGCAGTCATAGATATTACCTAAATAATCAATGGAAAGCTGATGACGACACATCAAATGTTCGACAGTATCGGCATTAAAATGGTCTTCGAGGAATTGAAGATAGGGTTGATAGAGTTGCCGGTGTTCCAGATGGAAACGGGTTCTTCCGACGGGTAAGTTAGTGATAGTAAACAGATTATTAAAAGAAATATTAAAATGTTCTTGCAAGAACTTTTTGTAATCCCGTGTTAGGGATACCTGATCCGGTGTGAGAGAAAAATTCTCTGACTTAGGAATCTGGGGATTATAGACTAAATCCACAATCAAATTCGGCTCTTGAGCGTAACCAAGACGGTTCAACCATTGTAAAGCATTGATCGATCGATCATAGACTCCCAGACCGCGCATTTTATCCACATTATCGGCAAGATAACAGGGTAAAGAAGCCACCACCCGCAGCTGATGACCAGCGCAATATTCAGGAATATCAGTAAATCCTTTCTCAAAATAAATAGTTAAATTCGAGCGCACAATTACCTCTTTTCCCGCTTTTCTAGAGGTTTCCACAATTGGTTTAAAACCGTAGAGCATTTCGGGAGCGCCGCCGGTCAGATCGACGGTTTTAATTTGGGGAAATCTTGCGATCAGTTCGATAATTTGTTCGCATACTTCTGGAGTCATTTCTTCGGTGCGAACTGGACTAGCTTCCACATGACAATGGCTACAAGCAAGGTTACATCTTTTCCCTAAATTAATTTGCAGAACCGAGATTTTTTGCTTAGTTAAAGGAGTTTTTAGTTTCTCAAAAAAAGGAATCATGGGAGAGTAATCACTAATCAGTAATTAGTAAACAGAATCACTAATCAATGATAACTGATAATGGATGAGTTTTTTGTCAATGGGTAACTCAACTCCTAACTCAGATAAACTTGATTTTTCTCTTAGTTGCCAGGGGATAGCTCAGAAAGATTAGCTGATTTTTCTTGCCAATCTTGACCAATTTTAATTGTCACATCAGAAGCGAGATTCCCTGTACTTTCCACCAAAACTTCCCCGACACCAAGGCTATTATGCAGGGCAGCAGCGAGGGAATTATCCCCTTTTTGAGCAATAATTTTGGTAGTTTCTAGAATTGGCGATGAAGACTTAGAGACAAAAACATTTTCATAACCCAATGAGCGCAGATATCTGACTAGAGTTTGCACCGCTTCTGGATTATCGATGCTATCTTCCACAGCGATGCGAGTCGGTTGCGTAGTTTCTTCAGTGTCAGCCATAAAAAAGCCGTGGTTGAAATGTTGAGCCACTAGCTCTTGAATTTTACTTTGATTGGGCAACCAATAACTGATCCCTTGCCGACCATCACCATTAAAGTCTCCTGGTAGGAGTAGCATTTGCACATCAGCTCGCTCAGTTTTGGAGGCAAAACCGGCTAGGGCGAGTAACTCCTCTAAACTGAGATTAGTATCGATACTATTGCGGATAACCTCGATAATATCAGGAATTTTCAATAAAGTTGCTGGTTTTAGGGTTTGTTCCACTAAAGACCGCATTAATTGCTGTTGTCGTTGGATACGACCGATATCGCCTTTAGCATCGTAACGAAAACGGGCAAACTGGAGGAATTTCTCGCCGTTGAGGTGTTGTTCCCCTTTTTTCAGGTCAATGTAGAGGTGTTGACTAAAATCTTGGTACTTCATGTCTTTGGGAACATATACCGTCACCCCCCCTAAAGCATCAATTAATTTTTCCACACCCTGCACATTAATGCGAACATAGCGATCGATAGCGACTCCCTCTAAAAGATGACTAACCGTTTCCGCCGTTAAAGCAGGTCCACCGAGGGCGTTAGCTTCATTGATTTTTTTCTCCCCGTAACCCTCGATATCGGTGCGGGTATCCCGGGGGATGGAAAGCATGGTTAACTTCTGTCTTTGGGGGTCAAAACGCAGTAACAGCATGGTATCGGTTAAACCCTCCAAGGAATTAACCGGGGCATGATAACCCAAATCTGGGGTTTCTGCCTCCTTGACATCGGATGTCAACACTTTCGCGCCGACTACCAGAATATTAACGGGGCGGTTGAGGGCGGGAAGTTGCAGATTTTCATAGGATATGGCCTGCTGATTGTTAAAAGCGGCGGCTTCTTGAGGACTAAGAGCAGCTTGTCGCAAAGGTGTGGAGGAGAGAGACACAGCCAACATAGCGCCGGCCGTAGCGGAAACTAGGGCGCAGCCAGTTAAGCCTAGGGCTGTCAGGAACCATTTACTGGACAATCGCCGCTTTTTAACAGTTTTAGCTGCTAATTTGCCTGATTTTCTACTTTTAGCCCTTGATTTTGTCTTGTTAACCACAAATTGCCTCACACAATCACTAAATATCTCCCTAAAACCATATTTTAAAGGGATGAACTATTTTTTTTCTCAGATACCCGGAAAAGATTATTAAACTAATTGGGTTTTCTAAAGAGTTAGCAGATAATATAGCAGAATTTTTCCTTATCGTTGTTCTGCATGGCAATTTTGTCGAAATATCTAGGGTTTGCTGGTGGGGAAGTGGGGTGTGGGGAAGTGGGGTGGGGGG
>NZ_JAQMSY010000200.1:0-3456 GCF_028329095.1 Microcystis sp. CS-574 | reverse complement strand
GGTTTGGGGGCGGCGCCACGCCCCCAACGGGGGGTTTGGGGGGTAGAACCCCCCAAAAGCTTGGATTGAGTGATCAAGTGGCAAGTAATACTAAATCCCTTGAGTATAGGCTAAATATCAGGAGAGGCAAAAGGCAATAGGCAAAACGGAGAATAAATAATCAGTTTTTAATAACTGGATTTAGTCTTAGCCAATAAATGAACCAGATTTGGGGGTATAAACCCCCAATAATAACCAATTTTAGCTATATCGCTTAATCGGCCCCTTCAATCGGTGCAAATCCCTGACGTTGAATATTCTCGCTGATGTGACGAGGTTCGAGGAATTGCAAGAGATAATCGGGACCCCCTGCTTTGGAACCTACCCCCGACATCTTGAAACCCCCGAAGGGTTGACGGGAGACAATCGCACCGGTGATTCCCCGGTTAATATAGAGGTTTCCCACTTCAAATTCCTGCATAGCTCGGTTAATATGGGCAGGAGTGCGAGAATATAAGCCACCGGTTAGAGCATAGTCGGTTCCGTTAGCTACAGCTAAAGCTTCCTCAAAATTGCTCACTTTGATAATTGCCACCACCGGACCAAAAATTTCCTCCATCGCTATTACCGCATCGGGGGGAACATTCTTAAAGACGGTGGGACTGACGAAGTAACCCACTTCTGGAATTGGCATCTCTAGGGCCAATTCAGCCTCTTTTTTACCAGTTTCGATGTATTCCCGAATTCTTGCTTGAGCTTTCTCGTCGATAACCGGTCCTACTTCCGTACTCGGTAAATCCGTCGGCCCGATATTGAGGGACTTGGTAGCCTCGACAAAGCGATCAACAAAGCTATCATAGACGCTTTCCAGAACGATTATCCGCGAACAGGCCGAACATTTCTGGCCGGTGTAGCCAAAAGCGGACTTAACCGCACCGACAACGGCCTGATCTAAATCGGCACTCTCATCGACAATTAGGGCATTTTTGCCGCCCATTTCGGCGATAACTCGTTTTAGGTGTTTTTGACCCTTTTGCACGATGGAGGCATCTGTATAGATGCGACAGCCCACTTCTCGTGAACCGGTGAAGGCGATTAGGTGAACATCGGGATGGCTAACTAAATGCGCCCCCACCTGGGAACCTTTACCCGGGATATATTGGAAGACTCCGGCAGGAATACCCGCTTCTAGGAGAATCTCGGCAAATTTCGCCGTAATCACCGAAGAAGTCTCGGCAGGTTTCAATAGCGTGCAGTTACCAGCTACTAAAGCCGCTACTGTCATCCCCACCGCAATGGCTAGGGGGAAATTCCAGGGAGAAATCACTAAAGCAATACCCCGGGGTTGGTAGGAATAACGATTATTCTCGCCTGCTACGTCGAAATTATGCCCTAAATCCAGTCTTTCCATCTCGGAGGCGTAATAACGGCAAAAATCGATCGCTTCTGACACTTCCGGATCCGCCTGTTGGATAACTTTGCCTACTTCCAAACAAATCCAGGCCGATAACTCGTGTCGTCGCGCTTCCATCAAATCCGCCGCTTTTCGCAGTATTTCGGCTCTTTTAGCCACTGGAGTGCGTCTCCAAGCGGGAAAAGCCTGTTTCGCCGCTATGATCGCTTTTTCTGCCTGTTCCACCTCAATTAAGCCCACTTTCCCCACTATTTCCTGCGGGTTACAGGGATTAACGGAATTAATTTGAACATTGGTGGCGACGTATTCGCCGTTAATTAGGGGTAAATAGGTCTTACCGAGGGAATTTTTGACAAAAGTAAGGGCTTGACTCGCTTTATTTCGTAATTGCTCGTTGGCATAATCCGTATCGGGGGCATTAGGAAAACCGGGGATAATCGGGTTATCCTTGCCTAAAACCCGGGGGGCTGCGATTAAATCTTCCACGGGACGATCCTCCAAATTTTGCCTTAGGAAGGAACTATTAGCGGTATTTTCTAATAAACGGCGGATTAGGTAGGCCATACCGGGTAAGAGTTGTCCGTAGGGGGAATAAACCCGCACCCGATGACCCCGCTTCACTAAGGCTTTGGCTAATTGGTCGCCCATGCCGTACAATACCTGCATTTCAAAGCGACGACGGGGAATTTCTAAACTTTCTGCGATCGCACAAGCCAAGGCTTGCGATCGCACGTTATGACTACCGATGGCGGCGTATAAATATTGATGATTTTCCAATAATAACCGCGTCATCCGCTCATAATTGGCATCGGTGGCGGATTTTTCGTTATATACCGGCTGTGGCCAATGATTTTGCCGAGATTTAATCGTTTCCTGATCCCAGTAAGCACCTTTGACTAGCCGGACAGTAAGGGGATAACCGCGCTTTTTGGCCCAATTAATTAAATCTTGTAAATCTTGGGCAGAATCTCTTAAATATGCCTGTAGGGTGATGCCAATATCGGTACGACTGCGAAATTCTTCTTCTAGGAGTAATTCTTTCAGGATAGCCAGGGTGAGGTTTTTATAAACGTACTGTTCCATATCAAAATGGACTGCCACCCCTAACTCCTGAGCGCGTCGCAACAGTAGGCGAATGCGATCGCAAACTTTCTCTTTACTACCAATGGGATCTATGGGATCAAACTGAGAATAAAAGGCAGTTAGCTTGACAGAAACCTGCACTTGTGG
Organism: Microcystis sp. CS-574; assembly: GCF_028329095.1. Lineage (NCBI taxonomy): Bacteria > Bacillati > Cyanobacteriota > Cyanophyceae > Chroococcales > Microcystaceae > Microcystis > Microcystis sp. CS-574. The sequence goes on along the minus strand of NZ_JAQMSY010000200.1, from coordinate 833 downwards.
TAATAAGTCGCCGTCCGCTTCATCAATTTGGCTAACTTTATTCCATTTGGTTGCTTCTTGAGCCAAATGGGTCATTAAATCGAGATAACTTTGTAGATAAACTTGGGTTTCCGCTTCAGTAATTACCGCTTCACCGAGGAGATCTATGGTAAAAGCCATTTTTTCCTTCCGCAGACGGGTGACAGTGCGAGTAATTTGCCCTAGGTCTTCCCCGGCGATATACTTACGAGCTAAGGTTTCTACGGATTTACTGATCAGACTGGCGGCCGTTTGAGCGGGTAGGGAGTTAGGATCACTAAAGTTGAGGATACTTTTCAGCGCACTGGGCAGTTCTACGGAAGCATCACCGAGGTATTGTTGGAGATGATTAGCGATCTCGGCATTACTGCGTAAAGCGGGTAAACAGTCAATAAAACGGAATAATTGTACTCGTAAATTGGGGTTAGACATTGCCCAATCGAGTAATTTATCATCCCAACGCATTTGATCCTGTAAAGCAGACCAAAGACCTTTTTTTTCCCGAGTTTCGGCTAAAAGTTGTCTAGCGATCTCTTGGGTTTTGGTTTCGTAGTTTTGAGTTGAGTCGATTTGGATAACCACGGCGATTCAAGTAAAAAAATTATCAAGGGGATTCAGCTTTCAGCAAGCTAAGGTCAGCCTTCAGCCTAAAATTCAGTTTTTGAGCTTTTTTAGCTGATTGCCGCTCTTAATGGCTCTTTTCTCTGGTTTATAACTCTTACCGAAGGACTAATCAAAGCTAATGGCTGATCGCTTTTGCTGAACACTCTATTGTACTCGATCGAGCGGGGAAGTGGGGGTGTGGGGTGTTGGGT
>NZ_JAQMSY010000199.1:0-6204 GCF_028329095.1 Microcystis sp. CS-574 | reverse complement strand
TCCCTCAGACAACCTATCAGAGCGATATTCTCGAATACGGTTCTGCCGTTGGTCAAACCGATGCTGGCGTTTTTTCTGCTGTTATCTGTGAACAAGCCACTGCCCCTACTGTTGCCGTAACCGCAGGTGATTTAGCTATTCCTGGTACTGGTAGTGCGGCCGCAACTTGTGCTGCTCCTGCTATTGCTCGTCCCATCAACTAATCCTAGTCTAGAAAAGTATGGGGGTTGGCCTTACATACTTCTCTGACAATGGCAATTTCACAACTCAGCTTTAATCATAATCTAGCGGAAGATGGCGGGGAAATCTTCTCTTGAAACCTTTCGCTTTTGATTATTTTGGGGAGAGGCTTTTTGGGTCTTCTGGACATTGGGTGAAAAATGTTTCTGTCACCTTTGGACGAACCCAGTTTGTGCCTACATTGTGGAAAAAATCCGTTACTGTAGGGACGCAAGGAACCTGCGCCCTCCGATAGATAAAATTTGCTTATCATCAAAAGTACGGGATACCCTGATTATTGACCTTTATTTCAAGCTAAGTAGGTAGGCGTTAAAAATTATCAGATGCCCCCCTTATCAAGGGGGGACTAAGGGGGGATCCGCACCCCCCTTATCAAGGGGGTATTAAGGGGGGATCAAGGGGGGATCAAGGGGGGACTAAGGGGGGATCAAAGGGGGATCGAACCTAAAATCCATTTTTAATTTAATTATAACCAGCTACTTATGCTAGGCGCAAAAACATCTCTCAATCTATCCTTACTTAAAACTCTGGGTTTAGTCGCCGTTATCGGTGGACTAATCATGGTTATGGTGGAAATGCAACAGGAAAAGGTGAAAACCTTGACCAAAGAAAAATTATTAGAAAGAAATTATAGTCAAGAGTCTCGCCTAGAAAATGCTCAGGTTGAGTTATTAAAAAATATACCTTCCTTTGGCTTTGATAATATGTTAGCCAATTGGGCAATGTTGCAGTTTATACAATACTATGGCGATGGGGATGCTCGTAGGGAAACTGGCTACGGTTTAAGTCCCGATTTTATGGAGATTGTCACCAAAAATGACCCAAAATTTGTCCGCGCCTATTTGATGATGTCCGTGGCTTCTTCTGTCAATGCTGGTAAACCCGAAAGAACCATCGAGATTATGAATAAAGGTTTAGCAAAACTCAGTCCTGACATTAATGATGCCTATTTTGTTTGGTTATATAAAGGAGTGGATGAACTATTATTTTTAGGTGATATTCCTGCGGCGAAAAAATCTAATCAAATGGCCGCCGATTGGGCAAAAATTGCCGGTAATAAATTTATCGAAAAATCCGCTAGGGGAACAGTAAAATTTTTAGAAACTAATCCCGATAGTCGCGCCCCTAGAGTCGGCGCTTGGATGTTAGTCTGGATAAGTAGCCAAGACGAAGAAACCCGCAGGTTAGCTAAGGAAAATATCGAAAAATTGGGCGGTAAATTGGTTGTGGTTAATAATAATCAAGTGATGGCAATTCCTCCGAAAGATTAGGAGTTAGCATATTTTTCATCCTGCCAAAACTTATTATTTAATAAGCCATCAATATCCTCAGCAAAGGGACAAACATCGGGAAAATTAGAGTCTGGATAATCCTCTTTCATCGCTTCTAAAGCTTCTCGATAACATTCTTCTAAAATCTCTATCATAAACCTTTTCAAACTAGGAGAATACTTAAATTCCTTCTTCAACTCCTTGCGAAAATTTCTAATTTCAATTTCCCACCCTCGATAACAATCGGGAAGAACCACATAACAACGTTTTAATAAATGTTCTAATAAACGAGTTAAAAAATTATCGACCGCTTTGCGTTGACTTTTCCCCAAAGATTCCACCTCCTCAATCAAATTCTCTAAATCAACCTGAGATAAATCCCCAGATTTTAATTGCTTAACCGTCTTCTCTATCCACAAAGCAAAATCTTGATCATAAAGATTTTTTACCTTGGTTAAAGTCATAATTTTTCCCCTGTTAAACTTAAATTCATTTCTTGAAAATCACACTAAATCTGGTTATTAAAGACTGATTATTTATTCCGCTTAACGGATTTAGCATCAGAGTTTAACTTTCCCAAAACCTATGGTTTAATAAACTATCAATATCCTTAGAAAAAGGACAAATATCGGGAAAAATAGCATCATATTTAATTCGCATATTCTCCACCGCTTCCTGATAACAATCATCACAAACATCTGTTAAAAAACTGCATAAACTAGGGGAATCTTTAAGGATATCTTTTAACTTCGATTGACAGCGTTTAATTGTTACTTCCCAACCTCGATAACAGTCAGAGAAAGGAAGATAACGCCGTTTTAAACCGTGTTCAAATAATGTAATTAAACGGTTTTTAAGTTCCCTTTTATCTCGTCTTCCCAAAGACTCCACCTCCTCAATCAAATTCTCCAAATCAACCTGAGATAAATCCCCAGATTTTAATTGCTTAACCGTTTTCTCTATCCACAAAGCAAAATCTTGATCATACAGATTTTTTACCTTGGCTAAAGTCATAATTTTGACCTCCTCTGTTGACTAATTGCCTTCATTTTAGCGAAACTTGGCCAATTCAGACTAAATCCGGTTATTAAAGACTGATTAACTATTGTCCCTATCGCAACAGTGCCTCTCCTCAACCGATTTAGTATTATAGCCCCGAAAACCCAACAACTAACAAGCCACAAACTGCACCGATCGAGGGATAATATAACCTTGATATCTATGCCATCATCTTATGAAAATTTTAATTATGGGTGGAACCCGATTTATCGGCGTTTCCCTGACTAAAGTGTTAGTAGAACAGGGTCATGAGGTAGTATTATTCAATCGTGGCAATAAACCCGCCCCGGTTGCTGGAGTACGACAGATTCATGGCGATCGCACTGACCCAGGGCAACTGAAAGAAAAGCTTAAAAATGAGAGTTTTGAGGCAATTTTCGACAATAATGGCAGAGAATTAAGTGATACTCAGCCCCTCGTCGAGATATTTAGAGACAGAATCGGGCATTTTGTCTATGTTAGCTCGGCGGGGGTTTATCTAAAATCCGACCAAATGCCCCATAAAGAAGGGGATAAACTAGATCCCAAAAGTCGCCACAAGGGAAAACACGAGACAGAAAACTATTTAAGCGAGATGGGTTTACCCTGGACTTCCATCCGTCCAGTCTATATCTACGGACCGCGCAACTATAATGACCTAGAAGCTTGGTTTTTTGACCGTTTGGTTCGTAATCGTCCTATTCCTATACCTGGTCATGGGGAACATTTTACCCAATTTGGTCACGTTGCCGATCTGGCCCAAGCCATGGCCGCAGTATTGGGTAATTCTCAGGCTATCGGTCAAGTGTATAATATTTCCGGCGATCGCTATGTAACTTTTAACGGTTTAGCAAAAGCTTGCGCGGCAGCCATGGGGAAAAATGCCGAGGAAATCGAGATTGTTAACTATAACCCCAAAAAATTTGACTTCGGCAAAAAGAAACCTTTCCCCCTGCGGGTTCAACATTTTTACGCTGATATTAATAAGGCCACCCGGGAGTTAAACTGGCAGCCTGAATATGATCTCGTCAGTGGTTTAACAGACTCCTTCCAGAATGATTATCTCGCTTCCGGTCGCGATCGGCAAGAAATAGACTTGGCGATCGATGACCAGATCTTGGCCAACCAATAAGGGACTTGCGTGGGAATAATATCCCAGCCAGAAAATCGCTCTGTAGAAGAATCAGACCAGCCAGATGGCATATTATCAGCAATTCTCATTTTAAGGTTTCATGACATTAAAACCCTTGCACCTAGAGGGGTTAATAATTCTTAACGAATCTCTAGATCGCTGAAACAACGCAAAATCCTTTCAAAATGAGAATTGCTGTTCGAGATGTTAGGGACTTGCGCTAATGTCTTGGAATTCATGACCGACGCAATAGTTGCAGACAGTTTATTTGGGGAATTGGTGCAGTAGATCGCGAAATTCCTGAAAACTAATCTGATTATCGCGACCAGTATCGGCCTGCTGTAACATAGCTTCGATTTCCTTGTCTGTCACCCCCGGTTCGATGCCCTCTTCCACACGACTTGCCCCGCTGTGACAATTTCTCCTCGCTCAATTGAGACTTGTTCGTTGATAATTTCAACAATTCCTATTTCATCGATAATTCCGGCTACTAATCCCAGATGGTCTAGATTTTTGACTTCAATTTCTGTTGATTGATTCATGGTCGAACAGTCCACTCGCCTAAGTTTTCCAATAATTCCTATTTTTTCATAATTAGGGGTCTCCATACTCCCCCTAGCGGCCACCGAGAAAACCTTCACCAGCTAACTATTTTTACTCAAGTCTCTGGAGGGGGACAGCTTATGGGACAGTTGAGGGTGCGGAATGTGGGCTACAAATAGGAAGATTTTATGCTCACAATAGCGATAATCTAAGCTGCCATATTTCCCATCTCCTAAAACTACTGAAGCTAGAGTTCGACCCCAGGGAGCAGAAATAAATTTAATCGCATTATTTGACCTAAAAAAAGAGGGTTCGCAGGCAGGCACGGATTTCCATTCTATATATAAGTATCTGTCAAGGGCGGGGATTTGTCAAGGGTTTTTTGAGGAAATCTGCCGGCATTTCAGGGGAGAAAATCGGAATCGAGGATTTGTTCGGGACTATAGGGACAGCTTTCGGCAAAGATGGCGGCCAGTAATTGGCTTTTTTGTCGGACTCGCTTCACTGCTTTGGGGTAAATAACGGCGATTCTGGTTAAAAAATAGTTATAAAGGGTTTTCGACTCCAATAAAAGTTCTAATTCCACCCGAAAGTTACCGATTTCGTCCTGCCATCCCCGCGCACATCTTTCTCGTTCCTCCGGCCAGTATTGGTAGAGAAGCAGATGAATGAGCAATTGTAGGAGATAGCTATCTACTTTATGTCTCTGTTCGTTCCCCAATGCTTCGATTTCTTCTCCGAGATGTTCCCAATCTAATACATCTGTCTGTCTTTGTCGCAGTTGTTTGGCCGTTTCTTCTAACCAAGCAGGATAGTCCTGTTCATATAAGTCTTTAGTTGTCATAACCTATCTTCTTTAGCTCTGGTCAGGTATCAGGTTTTTATTTTCTTGACGCTTATTTGACCTGAAAAAAGAGGGTTTGCAGGCAGGCACAGATTCTCATTTTATATATAAGTATTTGTCAAGTGCGGGGATTTGTCAAGGGTTTTTTTGAGAAAATCTGCCAGAATTTGGCCGGTAGGATAAGAGATTGTTTCACCTTTGCCTGTGGGCTACAATAAGCAGATGAGCAAGAGGATAGGATTACAGGAGTTTTAACAATGCGGTTACTACGGGTTCAAGTTCCTGACTTTCGAGTGTTAAAGAATATTGATATTAGTTTCGAGAAAGACTTTTTTCCTCAAATATTCCCTATCGGTAGTCAAAATGGCGGTGGCAAAAGTACCCTTCTACAATTAATTTTTATCCTGCTTCATTGTTCTGGTGATCCAGAAAAAATAGAATATGTGGTAAATTTACTCCATCGATGTCAACTAGAAGATGAGTTAGACCAGAAAACCCTAGCTATTTTTGAAATTCTAACCGACAATCGGGAAGAAGTAAAACTAGATTTTTTTATTTGCAGAGATGCTTATATAAAAGACTTGCTATCTAACCTTGCTTGTCAAGAAGAAGATTTAGATACTGTTAACGTTGATGATTTAAAAAAATTACAGGACATTAAACAAAAAATCAAAAAGCTAAATGGCCAACGTGAAAGACTCAAAAATATTCAAGAAAAACTTACAACATTGAAGCTAGAAGATGAAACAGAAAGAAACAAATTAATTAGACATTTATTTACCCCAGAAGAACTAAATTTTTTATTTGATTTAGACATAATATCAACAATAGATAGATGCTTAGATGAATATCTGGCAAATTTTTTATAGGTAATAATAAATTCTATTCAAGATAAACTGGGAATGACGAATGCTCAAATATACATTGATGCTCCTCAATCTCAAACATTACTTCAGCAAACAAAAATAATTAAAAATATTTGGCTCTTCGTTACTCTTTATGCTAAATCAACATACAAGATGCCAAGATAACATACTTCTAACCCAAAAATTCCGAAAGTTTCTAAAGCCATAGCCTCTCCGTTTTATTAGTTTAAGTTTATTGTTGATTCCCTCGACCACCCCATTAGTTGTCCT
>NZ_JAQMSY010000198.1:0-19382 GCF_028329095.1 Microcystis sp. CS-574 | reverse complement strand
TTACTCTGTTCTGGTCTTATGGTCGCTCTACAGACTGACACCGCAAGCCCTGCGGCCAAAATATTTTTACTGGCGTTAATATCTCGGTCATGGTGAGTCCCACAGTCTGGACAATCCCACTCTCGAATATTTAACGGCATTTTCTCAGCAATATACCCGCAATTACTACATCTTTTAGAGCTAGGAAACCATCTATCTATTTCGATGTAATTTCTGCCGTACCAACGGCATTTATAGGCTAATTGTCGAGTGATTTCTCCCCAACTAACGTCAGATATTGCCTGAGATAACTTGGGGTTTTTGACCATATTCTTGACGGCTAAATTCTCAACCATAATCGTTTGGTTTTCACGAACTAATTGAGTGGTTAGCTTGTGTAGATGGTCTTTTCTACTATCGTTAATTTGAGCGTGAATTCTGGCTACTGTGATTCTCGCTTTTTCCCGATTCTTTGAGTCTTTTTTCTTCCTAGAAAGGCTTTTTTGTGCCTTTCGCAGTCTCCGATAATGTTTCTTAAAATGCTTAGGATTAGACACTTTATCGCCATCGCTGGTAATTACTAGGCTACTAATTCCTAAGTCAATTCCAATGGCTTTATCTGTTACTGATAAAGGCTTAATTGTTAGGTCATCAAATCTTATTGAAATATGCCAACGTCCAGAAGGATGTAATCTGACTGTTACTGTACTTGGGTCACAGCTTTCTGGTATTTGTCTTGACCATCGAATAGGTAAAGGTTCTGTGCATTTGGCTAAATAGATTTGTTTGTCTTTAAATTTAAAGGCTGATTTGGTAAATTCGGCACTTCCTCCTTGATGTTTTTTCTTAAAGTTAGGATACTTAGTACGACCAGCAAAGAAGTTAGTAAAAGCTGTTTGTAAATGTCTTAACCCTTGTTGTAAAGGTACACAGCTTACCTCATTGAGAAAGTCTAATTCTTCTTGCTTTTTCCAATCGGTTAGCATTGAAGAAGTTTGAACATATCCTACTCTTTCTTGTCTTTCATACCAAGCTTGTGTTCTGAGATGGAGAGCTTTATTGTAAACTAATCTTACACAGCCCAATGTGCGCCGCAATAGCGACTCTTGTGTTGGTGTGGGGTAAAATCGAAACGAATAGGCTTTTTCCATGTCTCACATTTTAGCATATATTTCGTAAATGTTCTAATATTTAACAGTAAAGCCGTCGTAGAACGACGGGGTTTCAGACCCAAATTTTCGATGACTGAGAGAAACCGATGTTGTTCAAAATTTTAGTAATTCTCCACACCCTAGGGGCGACCGTCTGGGCCGGTGGACATTTATTGTTGGCAGTCACCGTTCTACCCCAGGCCCTCAAAAACCGAGAACCAGACCGAATTCGTCAATTTGAGCAATATTTTGAAAGTTTTGGGTTATCTGCGCTATTATTGCAGGTAATAACAGGCCTGGGACTGACTTGGATTTATTTGCCCGGATTTCGTGATTTTTGGTCATTTGATAGTTTTTTATCGGTTTATATAGGAATTAAGTTAGCTTTACTGTTATTAACTCTCATCTTGGCCCTTCATTCCCGCTTTTTTCTCATTCCTAAACTGAGCGAGGAAAACTTAAATTTCCTCGCCCTGCACATAGTCGCCGTCACCACTCTAGCAGTATTGTTCGTCATTTTTGGCGCTGGCATCCGTTTGGGAGGCCTTGACCATTAGCTTTTAGCAGTTCAGCAGTCTGGACATCTTTCTAGGGCAGCTTTGGCGAAAACGCGAAAATACTGTAATCTGGGCAAGGGATTACAGGGAGTCAATTCCCCCACCTAACCCTTGCCATGCTGCTTTTGGCAAGGATAGACACTGGAAAAAAGTTTTCAGCCCCGCTGGGGCTAGATAGTCAGTGGCAGTAAAATTAAAATGCTCGTGGATTCAGTCTGACAGGGATATCTCCTGGGAACCCCTGATTCAGGGAGGACTTAGAGAAAGGGCTCTTCTAGGTTCTGTGTGATAAGTTTAACTTACAATATGATCGATCAATCTTTGTGTCCTTTGTGTCTTTGTGGTTCGTTCCACCCCCTCGCTCTTGAGAATGTATCTTAGAATACATTTTACCCACCAAACCTAAGAGAGCCGAGAAAGGATCGTCCAGTTAAGTTGAGTGGAAGCGAGGCTCTTCCATACAAGTATCAAATCTGGGAGAATTATCTAGATAAAGATCAACTGCTTTAGGAGAACCCAATCATGTCTATTGTTTTTCAATTTTTTCTCATTGCCTTAGTTTTATTTTCCTTGCTGATGGTGATTGGTGTCCCCGTTGCCTATGCTTCCCCCCAAAACTGGGATCAATCGAAACCCCTTCTCTATGTGGGTTCGGCAATTTGGGCGATTTTAGTCGTTGCCGTCGCTATTTTAAACTTTTTAGTGATTTAGTCTTGATCAGGGGGACGGGGGACAGGAGTCAGGAGCCAGTCGTCAGGAGTCAGTCGTCAGGAGTCAGTATTCTCCCCACACCCCACACCCCACACCCCACTTCTCCCCAACCCCTAACCCCTTTTACCTATGACTGTTTTTGAGGGAAATTTTACCGAGGATATATCGTCCTTGCACTTTGCGATCGTGATTGGTCGTTTTAATGATCTGGTCACTGATAAACTGTTATCAGGCTGTCAAGACTGTCTCAAGCGTCACGGGGTTGATGTTAATCCCGATGGCACACAAGTGGATTATATCTGGGTACCCGGTAGCTTTGAAGTGCCAATGGTAGCCCGTCAAGTCGCCCTTTCCCACCGTTACGATGCCGTTATTTGTCTAGGGGCAATTATTCGCGGACAAACGCCCCATTTTGACTACGTTGCTGCCGAGGCTGCTAAAGGCATCGCTGCGGCCGCTTTTCAGACAGGTGTTCCCGTTGTTTTCGGTATTCTCACCACTGATACTCTACAACAGGCCCTCGAACGGGCCGGGATTAAAAGTAATTTGGGCTGGAATTATGGCCTATCTGCCCTAGAAATGGCTAGTCTCATGCGTCAATTGCGCCCCCGGGATGAAGATAAACCCCTAGAATTATTGGAAAATAATCCCCCACAGGCACTGATGGAAGGCTAAGAAAATTCCCCCAGCATTTAGGGTTTTAGTTGTCCCCACTCCCCGCTGTCGAGAGAATCAAGACTCTGGAATTAGATTTAGAACCAGAGGGGCCGATTACGGCAGCTTTTGAGGCTATGGAACGCCCTATCACTGAAAAATTCGCCGCCATTGACAAGTGCTTTGATCGCTTGCAACATCAGTTCAACCGACTACAGGCTAAGATAGAAGTGGTTCTCGAAGCTATTACCGGTTTGGGGGATTGGCCAGAAGATGAATTATTGTAAAAAAATGCTCCAAACCAGTTGACAAATGCTCTGAGATTTGGGATACTTAGGGAAGTGTAAAAAAACGGCTTGCGGGCATAGCTCAGTGGTAGAGCGTCACCTTGCCAAGGTGAATGTCGCGCGTTCGAATCGCGTTGCCCGCTTGAAAAAATCTTGAAATAGCTCTTAAGATTAGTAGGAATAATTTAGGGATATCCCTTAAGATGGGAATTATCCGTGAGCAATAGGGTTGAGGATTTTGGGCAACCATTGAATCCCTGAGCTATTGACCACGAGCGACTAAAAACAACCGTTTATAAACAAAAATTTAGCTTGTGCGACCGCATAAATATACCAAAATCGACCAACACCAAGACTATCCTTGTCCCTGTCGTCGGAAAGGGACATTATGCCCGATTTTATTGACCGATGCCTTTGGTTGCGATCGCTGTCAACAAATATTTGTGCTACAGGAAAACGGCCAAATTATCGAACAATTAGCCCCCCACTATCCCTATAAACGCAGTTGGTGCTGGACGGGATTTCGTTGGGTGAGTACGAATCGGCGCCTTGGACAAGAGGTATTACCCCTGATGGTGGGGATAATTCTGTTATTATCGGTCGTCTGGCTACCCTTAATTTTAAAATCACCGCCGGGGGTAAGCGTGATTTTTGGGGCAATTCTAGTTATGCTATTAGTTATTTTGCCCGCGTTAATCTTTTGGTTAGCCTATCGACGCTAGACAAGAATCTATGATCGAAAGTTCCTCCATCCCCCCCCTGACGATCTTTAAGCAAGCATACAATGCTTTTCTGGCTCTAGGTCAATTTAATGGCAATGAAAGAAATCGCGGAGTAATTGCGATCGCTAATGCCATTAAAACTGGCTTTGATCGTATTTTAGAAGCCAATACCCTCGATTTAGAAGTCAGTCGAGAGATGGCTGTCTCAGAACAAATGATTCGCTGGCTACGGTTAACTCCCGAACGTTTAGAGACGACGGTGGAGGTATTACAACAACTAGCGGAAGCATCGGATCCGCTGCAACAGGTAATTAACGCAGCCTATCAACTCAATCCTTCCCAAACCTATTGCCAAAGGATGCCTTTAGGAGTGATTGCCTTCGTCTATGAAGGTTTTCCGGAATTAGCGATGGTAGCGGCGGGATTTTCCCTAAAAAGTGGCAATAGTTTGATTATTCGCGGTTCCAATGCCTCTAGTCATTCCGATGAGGTGATTACGGAAATTATCCAAGAAGCATTGGAAGATGTGGGTTTACCCGTGGATTGTGTGAGTGGTTTACCCTGTGATTCTAGTCCCTCCCTAGAGGAGTTGCTGACCCAGGAAAATTATGTTAATTTGATCATTCCCTACGGTCGCCCTAGTTTAATCGGTCGGGTGAGTCAATTGGCTACGGTTCCCGTTTTGCGTGCGGCCATGGGAAACTGTTATTTGTATTGGTCTCCTAGTGGCGACTTGGAGTTAGCTCGTCAGGTAATTATCGATAGTCATGGCAGCATACCGGATCCGGTTAACGCGATCGAAAAAGTTTTAATTAGTCCCCATCACAATTCTTCGACTTTAAGTCGTTTGTTTAAAAGTTTGCAGGAAAAAGGCTTTAAATTGCGGGGAGATACCCGATTAGCGGCGGATTTTCCGGAACATTTAACCATTGCTACCGATAATGATTGGCAAAGACCCTATTTAGAAAAAATGGTGGCCTTTAGGTTAGTGGATACCCTCACTGATGCGATCGCTTGGATTAATAAGTATAGTAGCGGTCATGCGGATTGTATTGTCACCGAATCCTATCGAGAAAGTCGTCAATTCGCCATGGAGTCCGATAGTGCTTTAGTTTATATCAATTCTTCACCCCGATTTGATCGCAATCCCAAACAGGGAGAATCGGTATTTTTGGGCATTTCCAACCAAAAAGGCCAGCGCCGGGGGTTAATCAACCTAGAAACCTTTACCACCCTTAAACAGGTAGTGCAAGGCTAGTTTTTTTCAGTGTTGCCAAAGGCACGGCGTAGCCGTCCAGTGAACAGTGAACAGTAAGTACCTAAGCAAAATTAATTACACATATCTAACCCCGCTCTTGCCTCTTGCCCCTTGCCTCTTGCCTATCTTCACTAGGAAATTAATTTTGCACGACTACTTAAACAGTGACCAATCACTAATCAATGATAACTGATAACTGAGGGATCGAACTTGCCTCGACCGTACTTTTTTAACAGCAACCGCCCCCATTATAGTGCCAAGTGGACTCGGTGATGAGGATATCTTGGGGAGACAAACGAGCTAAGTTGCTCGCAGTTTTATCACAGACGGCCACTGGTAATCCTTTGGCTAAAATATGCCCAGCACCATCATCAAAAATTGCCTCCGTACCAGTATAAATAGCAGTTTTGCCGGTAAAAATACAGGCCCCATCTTCGGGAATAGCTACTTTAAAAGCAACGGAATCCAAACTTTCTAAGAGGAGCGGCTTGGCTAAATTATAACTCTGACAGTCCAGTAAACGATAGGGACGACGGGCCCGAATTTCTACCTGACCAAAACCAGCAGCAATCAACTGTTGAATATAATCATCGTAGGTCAAGGCCCCCGATAGACACATAGCCCTTAAACGCTGATCTTCTTGCAAATGTTCAGGAATTGGACGAGGGGCGATCGGATCACTCATCAGTAAACGTCCTCCCGGTTTTAAGACGCGAAAAGCCTCGCGTAAAGCTAACTGTAAATCGGCTGGTTTAAAGATATTAAAAAGACAATTCTGCGCCACTACATCGACGGAGGCATCCTCCACCGGCAATTCAAAAGCGGAACCATCTTTAATTTCCACAAAATCGAGACTAAACCAGGGATTTTCTGGCAGTGCTTCGCCGAGATTTCTTTGGGCTGCCCAACGCATTTCCGGCACTGGATCCACCGCAATGACTCCCCCCGGACGACGGGAAAAATAGGCGAATTGCAGTGCTTCTAAACCACCACCCACACCCACATACAAAACCCTGGGAGAATTGCCCAATTCATTAACCTGCACCGTCGTGCCACAACCATAGTTCATCTCCTGCATAATGGCGGGGATTTTTAACCCCGGCAGTTGCAAAGGACTGCTTTGAACACAACATAGCCCCACTTCGGGAGTTTGGGCTACTTCGCTGTAAAATTTGGCAGTAGCTTCCAGATAAGTCATTTTCATCCTTTAAACTCCTTTTCTCTGATCAATTCAAGGACTTACTTCGCATCCTCGCCCAACGCTATCTTAGCAGGGTGGATCGGCACCCCCCTGATCAAGAGCGGATTTCAGGAGGGATCGAACCTAAAATCCCTTTTTAATTTAATTATAACCAGCTACTTAGCTGCATATCGAGGGATTTCTTCATCCCCAAACCGATCGAGAAGTTACCGGGTTAATCTAGGATTAGCTCCTGTTGACGGCTGTAGAGAGGACAGAAATATGATACTGACAATAATCGATCGCCTTACGGAAACCAACCCGCAAATTATGCGAGAATGGCAAGGAAGATTAACCCCGAAAAATATCTCGATCGCCTCGATTATCTCCCTTGTTGGTCAATTATTAGTTTACTTGTACTATCAAAATCTCTTGCCAGTAGGAGCGGGATTTAGTCGTTACTGTACCGCTAATCCCCCCAATAACAACGACTATTATCCCTATAGTGGGCTTAAATACTGTATCCAAGACTTAAATGGTCAATGGATGATTATCTCCCGGTTATGGTGGTTAGATATCTTCACTTTTCTGAGTATTACCGGCATTTTCGCTCTTTTAGTGGTGGGAACCTATCAATTAATTGCCGATCTTTCTGGGGAAGAGCGCCGGGGTACACTTAATTTTATCCGTCTGAGTCCCCAACCCGCCAAAACGATTTTTATCGGCAAAATTTTCGGGGTTCCCATTCTCCTCTATCTCGTCTGTCTTCTCGCTTTACCCTTTCACTTGGGGGCGGGTTTATTAGCAGGTATTCCCTTGTCGTTAATTTTAGCCTTCTACGCGGTTCTGATCGCTAGTTGTGCCTTTTTCTATCATGCTGCCCTTAGTTTCGCTTTAGCCACGCCATGGTTAGGAGGATTTCAACCCTGGTTAGGCAGTGCTACAGTCTTAATCTTTGTGTTTTATAGCAGTATTTTTACTTTATCGGGCTATGGCGGTTCCCGTACCCCCTTTGATTGGTTAATTCTCTTTAATCCTAGTTTTTTCCTTCCCTATCTAGTTAAATCTACCTTTCTCCCCCCCGATGCGGTACGCTATCTAGGAATCTCACAAATCTTTGATCTGCGTTGGTACGGTCAATCTCTCTGGCAATCGGTTATAATGGGTATTAGCTTAATTTTGCTCAATTTTGCCCTCTGTACCTACGGTTTAACCAGAATTATCCAGCGGCGCTTCCATAATCCCCTCGTTACTCTTGTTAGTAAACCCCAAAGTTACTGGATGATGGGCTGTTTTAGCGCCATTAGCCTAGGTTTTGTCTTCCAAACTCTGGAACCGAGCTATCTTTTCGATAATTTTGTCATTCTTAGCGTTTTTGTGGCAATTTTTGGCTTGTTAATCCTTTTTGCCCTCACTCCCCCCCGTCAAACTCTCCAAGATTGGACTCGCTATCGTCATCTGCAAGGAAAAAAGGGCATTAGTCTGGGGAAAGCTCTAATCTTTGGCGAAAAAAGCCCTTCTACCCTAGCCATGGCTGTTAACCTCGCCATTGCCATTTTATTCATCCTTCCCGCTATTTTTATCGCCCCTCTCCATCAATATAAACTAGCCACTGCAGCCGGGTTTCTCTTGGCAATGAACATGATTTTAGTCTATGCCGCTATCGCCCAATTATTGATGTTAGGCAGCACAAATAAACGCGCTTTGCTGGCAGCCACTAGCATCGGCATTTTGATTATTTTCCCCTTTCTCTGTTTCGCTGTCTTGGGAGTTGATCCCAGTCAATCTCCGCTGTTATGGTTTTTTACTTTTCTTCCCATTGCCGCTACTAAATACGCTACACTTCCCTCTTTCGCTTTGGCAATCTTCGGTCAGTGGTTGGGTTTAACCCTCCTCGGATGGCAAATTAATCGGCAATTAAATCGCCTTGGTGCCTCGGCAACTAAAGCGTTAATCCCAAGCTGAAAAATACCGACTCACATCGGTTAAATTTTTTTCCCAAAAAAGCTTGACAAAACCCCACGACTTGACAGATAATTTCTTATAGAATGGGAATCCGTGCCTACCTGCGAACCCCTTATTTTCAGGTCAAATAAAGCCTCAAAAAATTAAGCATTGTTAGATCAGAATAGGAAAGATGCAGTGCAATCCTTAGCTATCACAGTAATTTTAGTTCCGGTGCTGATTCGGAGCATCTTTCAATTTGACAACGCCTATTGTAGGGCTAATTCTGGAATTAGCCCTACACCTAGTAATTTCAGTGGTCAGTAAACAGTGAACAGTAATCGGTCAACTGATAACTGATAACTGATAACTGATAACTGATAACTGATTTACCCCACCACCGATAAACTATCAACAATTAGCGAGGGAGTATAACAGGAACCATTCCATTGATTATCAGACCCCAAAGCGATTAAATTCTGCAAAGCGGTATAAACATTTCCCGTCACCATTGTATCTTTAACTCGTCCAGTGATTTTGCCCTTTTCTATGCGATAACCCAGATCGATATTGACAGAAAAATCGCCCGAAATATCGGCACCATGACCTAAAATTTGGTCAATAACTAGACCTTCATCTATCTGCGAGATTAAATCCTCTAAAGTTCCCTCTCCCGGTGCCACGATTAGATTAACTAAATCTGGCATAGGATAAACCCCTAACCCGGGACGAAAACCGTTTCCCGTCGGAGTAGTTTTTAATAGTCTGGCCGTGGTACGATCGCTATAGAATTCTTTAACTCTACCTCGTTCAATTAAAGATAAAAATTTGGTGGGAGTTCCCTCATCATCAAAGGGACAACTATAGGGTTCTCGCTCCGGTTGTTGAGATAAAGTCAACTGTTCTGACATAACCAATTGACCGATTTTATCACTCCAGGGCGAGGATTTTTCTAAGATCTGTTTACCATTTAAAGCCATCGCCACCGTACCCCATAACAGGGTAACTGCATTAGCAGTCAATAAAATTGGTAATTTACCTGTGGGACTATCCACATTATTGGCGGCCCATTGTAGTCGCTGCAATAACTGTTTAATTACCGTTTCGGGATGAGGTGTACTGCGGGTATATTCCCCATCATAAACGGCGAGAAAATCCTCCCCCCGCACCCATTCAATCCCCAGATAATAACTCAAAGCTGTATCGGTATATTGACAATATAAACCCTGGGAATTAACTAAACGGGTGATTTCCCGTTCACATTCCCATTCACCACTACAAATAACCTCAGGATAAACTTGGCGAATTTGGCCAATCATTTGATTACCCATCTCGATTAAAGATTCTACCGCCACATCCTGGCCAATCGGGTCATAAATTGCCTGTCGTGGTGCCGAAAATTCGATTTCTTCGGGGGCATTGAGATAGGATAAATTTAACGCTGTTTCTACTAAAATTTCCGGTTCCACATCACCATAACCCACCGCTAACCCCGGACAACCCTCGCGCCATAATCTTAAGGCAGTTCCCACAGATTCGGAACTTTCTAGCTGTTTGAGACGATTAGCCTCAAAAAAAACGGGATGGGAAAGGGAGGAAGATTGATAAACTTCGGCTGCCACTGCTCCCGATTTGAGAGCCAGTTCGATGAGTTGTTGCGGATCGATCGTCATGGTGATAGTTTTTGAGATAATGGCTATCTGATTAGCGAAAATTTGGGTTTAAAACCCCTTCGTTTCACGACAGTTTTTCTTGATCTCTAATATAGCACTTAAGAACTGCCAATGGCACACCTCCCACAGAAGAAACAAAATAACTAGGAGACCAAAGAGCATCTTTCCCATCTGATTTAGGATAAGCAGCTTGTTTATATCTGCCACTAGAAACCGCTCTTTCTACCTGCTCTGGTTTAAGGATTTTCAAATTCGTTTCCTTGGCAAAAAATTGTCTCAATAGTCCATTGGTATGCTCGTTTAATCCCCTCTCCCACGAATGATAAGAAGTAGCAAAATAAAAATCTGCTCCTAGTTTCTGACTCAACTCTTGATGTCCACAAAATTCTTTAACCTTGTCACAAGTAAAGGTTTTTCTTTGGTCAGGGTGAATCTCTTGGGAAAGTTTTTCTGTGACAAGGGTTGATTTCCGATGCGGTTTTGTTTTTGGCTAATCCTGCTACTAAAAATTTCGAGGCTTTGTCCATATATGTAACGATAATTCCTCGATAATTTCCTCCAATCATTGTGTCACTTTCCCAATAACCGATTTCGGTTTTATGGTCAGCAATTGCTGGTCGCTCGCTGATATCTACACGACTAGGATCAATATATTTTGAGTAAATACCCAGAAAACATCAAGAAGGGAATCGGCTTTAAACCTTGTCCGTCAACTATCCATTCCCCTATTCTGGCGCTCCCTGCTTCAACGTGGGGGACAAAATGAGGTAAGGTAAAAAAGCTGTGCCTATAACCGAGACTATGAGCGTTGAATGGCAATCCGTCAAAACCTACGAGGATATTCTTTACCATAAATGGGGGGGAATCGCCAAAATTACCATCAATCGACCCCATAAGCGTAATGCCTTCCGTCCGAAGACAGTTTTTGAGCTTTACGACGCTTTCTGTGATGCTCGCGAGGATGCGCGCATTGGGGTGGTATTGCTCACGGGTGCAGGTCCCCACAGCGATGGCAAATATGCTTTTTGTTCCGGCGGCGATCAGACGGTGCGCGGTCAGGCGGGTTATATTGGCGATGATGGCGTACCCCGGCTCAATGTGCTGGATTTACAGAAATTAATTCGCTCCATCCCCAAGGTAGTTATCGCGCTGGTGGCAGGTTATGCGGTCGGGGGCGGTCATGTTTTACACTTGGTTTGTGATTTAACCTTAGCAGCGGATAACGCCATTTTTGGCCAGACCGGTCCGAAAGTGGGCAGTTTTGACGGCGGTTTTGGCTCTAGTTATCTGGCCCGGGTAGTGGGTCAAAAAAAAGCTCGCGAGATTTGGTTTCTCTGTCGGCAGTATAACGCCCAACAAGCTTTAGCAATGGGTTTGGTTAACCATGTCGTCCCGGTGGGGGAATTAGAGCAGGAAGGGATTAAATGGTCCTTAGAAATTCTCGAAAAAAGTCCCTTGGCGATTCGCTGCCTAAAATCGGCTTTTAATGCTGATTGTGATGGTCAAGCGGGTTTACAGGAGTTAGCGGGTAATGCCACTTTACTCTACTATATGACCGCCGAAGGATCCGAAGGTAAACAGGCTTTCCTCGAAAAACGTCCCCCCGATTTTAGTCAATATCCTTGGCTACCCTAATCAGTGATCAGTGAACAGTAAACAGTAATCAGTGAAAAGAAAGCAGAAAACTGCCCTATAATACTGCTCACTTAATACTCCCTACTCCTACTGATAACTGATCACTGATAACTGATCACTGATCAGCTATGCTAGTTTAGAGAGAGTAGTTAGGTTCGGTAGCAGCATTGGTTTCAAACAGAAGTGGTTTTTCCCTGATGGCCTTGACTGGGTTGTGTCCGATCTCCTTCTCGAAATGGCTGTGATATTGGGAGACAATCCATGACGATTTACGTTGGTAATCTGGTTTATGACGTCACGACAAATGACTTGCAAGAGGTATTCGCTGAATACGGCACGGTTAGTCGCGTTTACTTGCCCGTAGATCGGGAAACGGGTAAAATGCGCGGTTTTGGTTTTGTCGAAATGTCCTCCGATGAGGAAGAAGCAAAAGCGATCGAAACTCTTGACGGGGCCGAATGGATGGGACGACAGATGAAAGTCAACAAAGCTCGTCCCAAAGAAGAAGATTCTGGCGGTCGTGGCGGCGGTGATCGCAAAAACTTCGGGCGCCGGGAACGTTAAACAGATTCTTGGAAAATTCCAGAAGCGGTTATTTCTGATAACCGCTTTCTTATCGATAATTAATAAATCTGCGTTTCTTTTCTAACATCCTAATACCCATTTTAAAGGACGGGGTTTCAGACTCAAAAATTTCGATGAATTTATTCAAGATAAAAATGATCGGGAAAATCGATACGGACATTTCATCATTTTGACGAAAAAAGGCTAACAGACGCAAAAATCTCGGTTCGTCCATAGATTTTGAGAATGTTATCAGGTAAAATCAAGATTTGATTTGCACCTACTCCTGCCCAGCTTATTTGTTCTGATTTTCCCATCATAATCCAACCGCTGCCATAAACTTTGACAAAAAATGAAGATAGCAATCATCACAGCAACTCCCCAAAATGTCAAGCTCGGAAGTGGTACTTTCGTTGGGAATATCCACCTGACTAACGAGTTACGTTCCCAGGGTCATCTGGTTGATGTCTTCTCGCCAGCCAAAGCATCGGGTCCGTTAGGCTACATGGCGCATCGCTTTCTTTGGAATTGGCGACTCGATCCCCGTTGCTTTGATGACTATGATGTGGTGGTAGGTTACGATATGGATGGTTACGCCATCAGCGATCGCCTAAAAGTCCCTTTTATCGTTTATATTCACGGTATTATTGCCGATGAAGCCACCTTTGAGCGGGGTTGGGTGCGAACTTCCTTAGAATTGATGGCAAAGGCCGAGAAAGTGAGCGTCCATCGTGCGGATCTGGTCATCTCTACCAGTGAGTATTCCCGTACTAGACTCAAGCAACTTTATCAGTACGATGGCAATATCGAAATTGTTCATTCTCTAATTGATCTCAAAGGGTGGGATGCAGCGGTCGCCTCGGTCAAGTATGAGGAAAGAAACCGCGAGCAGAGGAGGCCGACGGTGTTTTGTGTCGGTGTCCAGTATCCCCGCAAAAATGTTGCCACTTTGATCCGCGCCGCCGCAATTCTCCGCCGTCAAATACCCGATGTAGAGGTACGAATTGCCAGCAAAGGTCCTGAATGGAATAATTTACGCCGTCTAGCACAAGAACTCAATTTAGAGCAAAATGTTACTTTTCTCGGCTATCTTTCCTATCAAGAACTGATCCAAGAATATCTTGATTGTCAAGTTTTTTGTTTACCTAGTCTGCAAGAAGGATTTGGCCTAGTTTTTGCTGAAGCTATGGCCAGTTATAAACCGATTGTCGCCAGTCGTTCCTCCTCGACACCGGAGTTGGTTGAAGATGGTGTACAAGGTCTATTAGCCAATCCCTTAGATGCTGAAGATTTAGCGAGTAAATTAGCGGAAGTGCTTCTCAATCCAGAGAAAGCTCGTTCCTTAGGGAAGGCAGGTAGAGCGAAAGTTTCAGAATTTGATGCACCGATTATTGCCCAACGCTTCAGTCAGTTATTAACCAATTTTCTGGAAAAATAGATTAACTTTGACAATAAAAATTTAACCCCTAACGCACAGCGTATAAATGGAAAATATCCACGAATGTCGAAGGTAGCAAGTCTCTTTTTTCTAGTTGAATTTTGAAGCCATTATCTGCCAGCATTTGGCTTATTTGCTTTAAGCGTCCCTTTTTATCGTGAATTTCAGCCACTATTTGCTTGATTTTTGGCCAGTCTTTAGCTTCGATGCCTTGAAATACTTCGTATTCTTCTCCTTCCACGTCAATTTTCAGTAAGTCAATGGAGTCAATACCGAGTTCATTAATTACGGAGGATAGAGTTCTTACTTCACAGGCTACTTGTTCTTTTTCTTGGAAAAACTCTTCAAACAAATTTTCTATTTTTGGGTAATTCTGATCCACTTGAATATCTTCCAATTCAGCCAGGGTATCCTCTGGCTTTGTGGTTGAATTAGCAGACATATTCGGATAAAAAGTAAAGATTTTTGCTGGGTTATTTTCTGAACTTAATCCACAGTTAAATAAAACAACATCCTCTAAAGAATGCAAATGAATATTTTTTTTCAAAACCTCAAAAGTTGGCTTGATTGGCTCAAAGGCGAAAACTTTTGCTGTTGGTTCAACTCCCTTGACAAAAATAGAGAATAGACCAATATTGGCTCCAACATCAAAGATCACATCGCCTTCTTTGATGACAATATCATGCCCTTCATATTGCCTTTCAGTAAATATTTCCGAAAAAATGTATTCTGTTTCCTCTTTGCTACTACTGTAGTAACATTCTAATCCATTAGAAAAAGTAATTTTTTTGGCTATCACCGTTGATGTATAGTTGTAATCTTGGACAAAATTATATTAACACCACGAATCACTCCCCGTCAAGAATGAGGTAACAAGCCTCACTTTCTGGGGGATAGCTAAAAGCTTTGATGTGCCCAGTTTCTAACCTTCTTTTTAGGTAGGAGAATTGTCAGATTCTGTCTTTTGCCTCTTGCCTTCAAAAGCTGATAACTGATAACTGAAATGACGGACTTAAGCCACCTTTTTCCGTGACTCAAGGATGGGGTGAATAATTGTCCAGGCTAGGACGATAATTAAAGCCAAGATACCAAAACGAGCCATAGAACTGACTAACTGGTGCAAGGGGAACAAACGGCCTAAAAAGAAAGATAATGTCACCATAATCGTCGCCCACACCGTCGCCCCACCGAGATTACAGAGGAAAAAGCGACCGTAGGGCATTCGGGCAATTCCCGCCATGGGACCGGCAAAGATTCTTAACAGGGCCACGAAACGACCGAAAAAGACCGCCCGGGGTGCATTTTTACTAAATTGATCCTTGGCTAATTCTAGTTTTTGAGGCGGAATCCGAAAGAATTTGCCAACTTTTAACAAAAACGGCCAACCTCCAGCGCGGCCGAGCCAATAGCCAAAATTATCGCCCAAAACTGCTCCTGTAATTGCGCTGACTAAAACTAACCAATAGTTCAAATCACCGCTACCGGCAAGGAAGCCGCCGACAATGGTGATGGTTTCTCCCGGGATGGGAATCCCCGTATTTTCCAGGGTGATGCCGATAAATACTGCCCAGTATCCGTATTGGTGGGCGATTTCTTCAATATTTTCTAGGGATAATAGCTCTAGGGACATGGAGCGCTTTCTTAACAAAGGTTTACGAATATTCTAAGATATTTTTACAGTATTTAACCGTGGCTGAACATGACTTTTCCCAGTATTGATTTATTAGCAATTCGTCAGGGTGAGATAAAAGATTTAGCGGGCATGAACTTGGCAGGGGCTGATTTAGCGGGTGCAGACCTAGCCGGGGCGAATTTACGCGCAAATTTACGCGGTGCTGACCTAACTGGGGCAAATTTAAGGGGAGCAGATTTTCGTAATGCCGATTTACGCGGGGCAATTCTCCTCGATGCGATCGTGACTGGGGCAAGTTTGGCCGGCGCTTTTTTAGCCGGGGCGGTTTTTAATCATCTAGATTTGTCCGGGGCGGATTTTCGCGGTGTCGATGGCCGGGGAGTGAGTTTTGTCGGGGCGATTTTAACCCAAGCGGATTTTACTAGCGCTAATCTGTCCGGGGCAGATCTATCGGCCACCGATTTAGAGGAAGCAATTTTTTTCGGGGCGATTTTACGCGGAACAAATTTTACTGATGCCAATCTTCTTTGTGCTAGTTTAGCCTCGGCAGTAACCACGGGGGCAATTTTCGATCGAGCTTGTTTGGAAGGGACAGGATTAACCTAAATGGCTGATAGATAAAAGAAGATGAGTTTCTAATTCGTTGCTGGAACCTGATCTAGGTTTAAAAATCTGACCCATTCCCCTGTTTATCTGCCTCCATAGCTCCAGCTATTCTGAACCATTTAACCCCTTTGCTGCCTTGAGTCTTCCTCTTGGCCAAATTGGTCAAGTTTTTGTCATCCTCCACCAGAAAATTTAGGTTAATTGTCTGGGTAATCAGTGCAGTTATTGAAGAAATTTTCCCAACCAATTAAGCAATCAACCTAGTTCCTTAAGGGAACCTAGTAGAAAAGATTATGCACAAAAATGATAGGATCGATCGATACCTAGCTGCCGTTAATCGCCCTCGATGAGATCTTTACGCCAACTTTACCGCTATTTAAGTTTATTTTGCCTCTGTCTTCTTCTGACTGTGGGCTGTCAGTCCACTAATTCCAATTTACCCCAGGGGGATAGCGATCGCCTGATAATTGGGACAACCCTAAAACCACGCTCGATCGATCCTGCCGATAGTTATGAGTTGGCGGGACTTTTTATTATTTATAATCTCGGTGAAACTCTCTACACCTACGCCGAAGGAACCACTAATTTAAAGCCTCTCCTAGCCACGGAATTGCCGCAAATTAGCCCCGATGGTTTGACTTATACTATCCCAGTACGTCGAGGAGTTATCTTTCATGATGGCACGGTTTTTAACGCAGAGGCGATGAAGTTTTCTCTAGAAAGATTTATCAAAAATGGTGGCGAACCTTCCTTTCTTCTCCGGGATACAATTGATAAAATCACCGCCAGCAAAGAGGACGAAATTACTATTAAATTAACCAGACCTTTTGCCGCTTTTCCCGCTCTTTTAGCTTATCCCGGAGCCTGTGCGGTTTCACCCAAATTTTATCAAATTGGCGAAGGTAAATTTAAACCCGAAGAATTTATCGGCACAGGACATTATCGATTAAAAGCAGTTACTAGCGATTCTTTTAGTTTAGAAGCTTTTGATCGCTATTGGGGAGAACCAGCCAAAAATAAGGGAGTTAATGTGCAAATTTATCTCTCGAATCCTGCCAATTTATTTAACGGTTTTCAAACAGGTGCGGTGGATATTGCCTATCAATCTTTACTGCCTCCTCAAGTGAGAAAATTACGCACAGAAGCAGCTCAAGGAAAATGGCAAGCGATCGAATCTTCTGGGGCAGCAATTAACTTTATGAGCGTCAATCTTAAAAGTGAACCCACCGATAATATTTTAGTGCGACAAGCAATTGCTTCTCTAGTCGATCGGGATTTACTTAATGATCGCATTTTACAAGGTCAAGGCATCCCTCTTTTTAGTCTCATTCCTACTACTTTTTCCGAGTCACAACCGGTGTTTAAAGAGCGCTATGGCAACCATAATATAGAGCAAGCCAAACAATTACTAAAAACTGCTGGTTATAGTCCAGAAAACCCCGCAATTGTAGAAGTTTGGCACTCATCGGGATCGATCACTTCCAGCAGCGTGGCGGCAGTGATGAAAGCTCTAGCAAAACGGGATTTAGATAATATGATTCAATTTGAACCCAATAGTATCCTAGGAGCAGCCTTTTTCCGTAATATTAGCCGGGGACTTTATACCACTGCTCTATCCAATTGGTATCCCGATTTTTTGGATGCAGATAACTATATTTATCCCTTTTTGGATTGTGCTAAAGGTTCCCCAGAAACTGGCTGCGAAGAGGGAGGATCACAAAGTCAAGGCTCATTTTTTTATAGTCAAGAAATGAATCAATTAATCGCCCAATCCCGTCAGGAAAGTAACCCAGCCAAAAGAAAGCAGATTTTTGGTAAAATTCAAGAAATTCTCGCCGATGAAGTTCCCTATATTCCCCTTTGGCAAACCAAAGAATATGCTTTTGCTCGTCATGGCATCACGGGAGTTATCATCAATCCCAGTCAAACTTTTCCCTTCTGGACAATCGCCAAAAAATCCCGATAATTAATCATGAGTCAGCCGTCAGCTTTTGCTCCCTGCCTCGCCATGCTGGTAGGGGGTTTTATCTGTTAAAATTTCTTATCGTCGTGAGGCGAAAACAAACTGTTCTGGCCTTGCCTCCTGTCTTACAATAGTTAAATATAGGTTGTGTAGATAAATCGCCATGAAACACACATTATCCGTATTAGTTGAAGATGAAGCGGGAGTTTTAACCCGTATTGCTGGATTATTCGCCCGTCGCGGCTTTAATATTGAAAGTCTAGCCGTCGGTCCTGCTGAACAAATGGGAGTTTCTCGCATTACGATGGTAGTGCCAGGGGACGAGGACAGCATCGAACAGTTAACCAAACAACTTTACAAATTAATTAACGTCCTCAAGGTGCAGGATATCACCCAAACCCCTTGCGTGGAAAGGGAATTAATGCTGATTAAAGTTAATGCTACCGCCGAGCGCCGAGCAGAAGTGATCGAATTAGCGCAGGTATTCCGAGCGCGAATTGTGGATATTTCTGAGGAAACCCTGACCATCGAAGTGGTGGGGGATCCGGGTAAAATGGTGGCGATTATGCAAATGCTGAATAAATTTGGCGTTCGCGAGGTGGCGCGTACCGGTAAAATTGCTCTGATTCGCGAGTCGGGAGTCAATACGGAATACCTGAAAGCTTTAGAGGCTAAAATGTCAATTTAGGGATATTGGGGATGAATTGGGGTGTTAGGGTGTTAGGGTTTTAGTTGAAATTCCCCACTTCCCCGCTTCCCCTATTGCCTTCAGAAGCTGATAAAAACTATGTCTAACCAGTCGCCGAAAACCCAAATTAGTCAACTTGTCACCGTTGCCGTGCAGAAATTGCAAGGAAAGGTAAATTTTCAGGCGGTAAATCTCAAAAAAGGGGCGAGAGTTCCCGAATTACGCCTTAAAAACGAGAATGGCAGCGGGGAAAGCAAATATCCCCTCATTGGCGATCGCTATTTGTTAGGCCGTAGTTCCAGTTCCTGTGATATTACTATCCGTAATAATGTGGTGAGTCAGATTCACTGTTCCCTGCAGCGGGACCCGAAAAATCCCCATCATTTCCTGCTCACAGATGAAAACTCCACCAACGGGGTTTATATGGGTAAACGTCGTCTGAAAAGCGTTTCCCTGCGTCATGGTGATATCTTTACCCTGGCCCCCCCAGACTTAGCTAATTGTGTCACCATCTCCTACTACTGTCCCCCTCCCCTGTGGGCGCGACTTTTGCGCTATGGTTTCTACGGTGCGGGGGGTATTTTCAGTTTATTAGTTTTAGGGATTATCTGGGAAAGTCGCAGAGTTAATGTTTATCCACTCCCTTCCGGGGTGAGCGGTCCGGTGGTGGTTTACCCTAGGGATGGTCAAACTCCCCTCAATCCCAGGCGACAGGAAACTCACCAAGAATTAGATAATC
>NZ_JAQMSY010000197.1:0-17276 GCF_028329095.1 Microcystis sp. CS-574 | reverse complement strand
CCTTAATCCCCCCTTGATAAGGGGGGTGCTGATCACCCCTTAATCCCCCCTTGATAAGGGGGGTGCTGATCACCCCTTAATCCCCCCTTGATAAGGGGGGTGCTGATCACCCCTTAATCTTCCCTTGATAAGGGGGGTGCTGATCCCCCCTTAATCTTCCCTTGATAAGGGTGGTGTCTGACAACTTTTAACACCTACCTACTTAAGTAGCTAATATCTATGAATAGGAATAATCAATTATTAATCAATCTCGCTTTTCTCGGTACTAAATATACTGGATTGACTACCTATACTAAAAATCTCATTCCTCAATTAGCTAACTTAAATCCTACCCTAATCACTTCTAATAGTTACCCAGATTTTAACACCTATCCTGTGTCGGCAAACCTCACCCAAGAGCAGGGAACTAAAGACAATATTAGGCGCTTAATTTGGACAGAAACCCAACTCTATCAAACCTATCAACAATTAAAGTCTTCCCTGCTATTTACCCCTATTCCAGAAGCACCTATTTATGGAAATTGCCGCTATATTGTCACAGTTCATGATTTAATTCCCCTGCGGTTCCCGAAATTTTCTCCTTTAACTTTTTATAATAAATACTATTTACCTCAAGTCCTGAAAAAAGCCACACATATTATCGCTGTTTCCCAAGCAACTGCCTCGGATATTAATAAGTTTTTTAACATACCTATTGACAAAATAACCGTGATTCTTTCTGGATATGATTCTGATAATTTTCGTCCTCTAAATCTGGCGACTCGTCCCTATTTTCTCTATCTTGGTCGTTATGATCCTCATAAAAATCTCGCTCGTTTAATTACTGCTTTTTCCCAAATCGATCCCGAATATCAATTATTAATTGTCGGTCAATTTGACCCCCGTTTTACCCCTGCTCTACAGCAACAGGTAGAAGCATTATCAATCTCTCAACGGGTGCAATTTTTAAACTATGTTTCTTATGAAGAATTGCCGCAACTTTTAAACCAAGCAACTGCTTTAGTTTATCCTTCCCTTTGGGAAGGTTTCGGATTACCTGTACTAGAAGCGATCGCCTGTGGAACTCCTGTGATTACTTCTAATCTTTCCTCTCTCCCGGAAGTCACAGGAGATGCGGCAATTTTAATTAATCCCTATAGTATTGATGAGATGAGAGAGGCAATGCAGCAAATCGCTACTGATGAACAATTACGTCTTAAATTAAAATCCCTGAGTCGCCAACGCGCCGAGCTTTTTAGTTGGGAAAAAACTGGTCAAGAAACCGCCACAATTCTGCAAAGTTTTCTCTAAAAATGGTGACAAAAAAACTTATCAATCATTGTAGGATGGGTTAGACGGCACTAAGCATTAAAACCCAAGTATATGAGAGCAAAAACCTGTACTTTCTTGGGGAGATTCAGTTTTACTTCCTATATATTATTGTGCCATTCTTCGGGAATTTGAGCGACTTTTTCTTGGCCAGTAGGCTGATGAATAGGTTTTCCTAAAGGACGAATTTTGAGATTTCCTTGCAAATAAGCAGCGATTCTTTCTTGGGCAATTTTCACATATTCTGCTTCTTTTTCACTCCCCATCACTCGACGATTGTGCATAATACTAGCAATCAGAGAAGTTCCAACCCCGGCAAAGGGATCAAAAACCCAATCCCCCTCATTTGTCAAGGCTAAAACACATCTTTCTACTAATTCGATTGGATATTGACAAGGATGGATAGTTTTCTCTGGATGATTAGATTTAACGTTAGGAATATCCCACAGTAACTCATCCCATTCTTGTGCTAAAAACTCCCAAACATCGCTGGGATTTTTCCCTAAAGGATTACCAGAGGGTTTACCGATATTTTTACCTTTAAAATGGCGCTTACCAGGGTATTTAGCGGGGATTCTCACCGGATCAAGATTAAAGATATATTTATCGGTTTTTGTCAACCATAAAATAGTTTCATACCTGCCAGAAAATCTTTTAGAGGTATGTAATCCATGGCCAAAATGCCAGACAATTCTATTTCTTAAAAAGAAACCCATTTGTTTAAATAGCTGATAATAAAAAATATCTAAAGGATAAACTTCTCCCTCTTGAACGAAATTTCCCACCTGCCAGCAAATACTGCCATTATCTTGCAAGATTCTAGGGAATTCTCGCATAATTTTGGTTTGGGTTTCCAGATAAGTATCCAAAGAGATTTTTTTTTCGTAGTCTTTTCCTAAATTGTAGGGAGGAGAAGTAATAATCAAGCTCACAGAATTATCTGGTATAGTCTTGATAAAATTATTGCTATCTCCTTGATAAAGAATTATTTCGGCATCAGGTTGATAAAAGTCTCGCACTGATTTTGACTGAGAAAATAAGGGCAACTGATTCATAGACAATTTAGTAAAGAAGAGCCACTTTTAATTAGGGTTTGCGGCAAAAAGTTTTTCCTGGGGGCAGGGTGTGGGGTGTGGGGTTTTACCCATTTTACATCCAATATGCAAGAGAGCCAGTTTTTTAAAACAATTAATGTTATCTGTAGCCAGCAAAGATATAACAAAAATTCTACTTTTTTAGATAAAAATCGGGAAGAAAGTTTTGACTTTTTTCTATTCTTCCCTTAACTTAGATTAGCTCAAACCAGGAACGCACTCGCCCAATTCCACTGTAAAAGGTTGCCAAGGACGAGGATCAATTATCTTTGTCGGCAAGTCATGGGATGTTAATAATTCTTGAAAAGATTCGGGACTACCCCCAGCACTTAACACCGCCATTAATAATCCTTTAAACTCGATATCACCACCAGCAGCCGTAGAAATAATATATTGAGGCTGCAAGCGTTGACAGACTGCTAAGGCGCTTTCTTGTCCTTTGATTACCGGTCCGAGGAAAGGTATTTTTAAGTCAATCAAAGGAGTGATAATAACATCAATTTTACCGAGAGAATCGAGGCTAGGAGAATGATAACCGTGGGGTTCGTAGTAGATACTCTGATTTGTCGCTAATTCCTTGATAACATAACCATTTTCCACCAGAGTCGGCCCGACTGGAGAACCGGGGACAGCAGTAATTTCGATCGCATTGTCAAAGATATAACTAGAGCCGTGGGTTAAAGAAATGCGATGGGTATAATTAAGCGCTCGAACCACTTTTTCGGCATTTGGAGAAGCTACCACGGGAATTTGGCGATCGAGTACCTGTAAAGTGGGAGGATGAGCGTGATCTTCCAAACCTTGGGAGAGAAGAATCAGATCGATATTTTCGGGAATGGCATGATTAGCGGTTTTTTTGCCCTCAAATAGCCAAGTTAAATTACCAAAAGTCAGGGAACCTACCAACCAAGGGTCGAGAAGCAGGCGTTTTCCCCCGATTTCGATTAACCAAGAATTACTATCAAGCCAAGTTAACTGCATATAAGCTGAGGAATAATGGGGATTTTCTTAATTTAATTTAACATTAGCATTAACTTTTCTGCGCTTGGGGGTTTTTCAGTCATCAGTGAAAACACAGCACTGTTAATGCCATTTATAGCAGTTATCTTAATGGTGAGGTAGGAAGTCTCTGGTTTTAGGGAACGGGCAACAGTAGCCAGTCGTCGGGGGGTGATACCAAATTAAGTAGCTGGTTATAATTAAATTAAAAATGGATTTTAGGTTCGATCCCCCCTGCCCCCCTTGATAAGGGGGGTGCCGATAGGCGGGGGGATCTGAAAGTTTTTAATACCTATCTACTTGGATTACACTTCATCTTGAGGAGAAACGCTGTCACACTCCTCACTCAATGCCGGTCACTGAAAACCCAAATCTGATCACTGATTACTGATTACTGATCACTGATCACTGATTAGTCAAGGCTTAAGAAATAGGGAAAGTTTAGCTATCTTAGGGAAAGTAGGCGCTAAAAGGGGAGGAAGAACGCATCAGCCGAGACTGAATTTCTATGACTAAACGTACCTTCGGTGTTATCGGACTAGCTGTCATGGGAGAAAATCTCGCTCTCAATGTGGAGAGTCGGGGTTTTCCCATCGCTGTTTACAATCGCACCGCCAGCAAAACTCAAGAATTTATGGAAACTCGCGCCGTCGGCAAAGATGTCAAGGCGGCCTATAGTTTAGAAGAATTCGTCCAAATTTTAGAGCGTCCCCGCAAAATTCTGGTCATGGTAAAAGCTGGCCCGCCGGTGGATGCCGTGATCGAACAATTAAAACCCCTTCTCGAAGAAGGGGATATGATTATCGATGGCGGTAACTCCCTCTACGAGGACACGGAAAGACGCACCCGCGACCTAGAATCAACCACTAAACTCGGTTTTGTCGGTATGGGAGTCAGTGGTGGCGAAGAAGGCGCTCTGCACGGTCCTTCCCTGATGCCGGGGGGTACAGAGTTCGCCTATCGGGAATTAGAGCCGATTTTAACCAAAATTGCCGCCCAAGTCGATGATGGTCCCTGTGTCACCTATGTGGGATCTGGTGGTGCGGGCCATTATGTGAAAATGGTTCACAATGGCATCGAGTACGGCGATATGCAGTTAATTGCCGAAGCCTACGATGTGCTGAAAAATGGTCTAGGACTAAGCAATCAGCAGTTACAGGAAACTTTCGCCGAGTGGAACCGCACCGATGAGCTTAATTCTTATTTAATTGAAATTACCGCCGATATCTTTAAGTGTGTTGACCCAGAAACCGGTCATCATCTAGTAGATTTAATCTTGGATTCGGCGGGACAAAAGGGAACAGGACGCTGGACCGTGTTAAGTTCCTTGGAGTTGGGGGTGCCAATTCCGACCATTTATGCTGCGGTTAATGCTCGCGTGATGTCCGCTTATAAGGATGAACGGGTGGCAGCCTCAAAAGAGTTACCCGGACCTGGGGAAACCTATCCGGGGGACGCGGCACTATTTGTGGATAAGGTGCGTGATGCTCTTTACTGCTCGAAAATGTGTTCCTATGCCCAAGGTATGGCTTTAATCGCTAAAGCTTCTCAGGAGTTTAACTATAATATCAGTCTGCCGGAATCGGCCCGCATCTGGAAGGGCGGCTGTATTATTCGGGCCGGTTTCTTGGATAAAATTCGCAAAGCTTTTGCGGAAAATCCGGGCCTGCCGAATTTGTTGTTAGCACCGGAATTTAAGCAAAGTATCCTCGACCGCCAAGAGGCCTGGCGTGAGGTGTTAGTCTTAGCTAATAAGTTGGGAATTCCTGTCCCGGCTTTTAGTTCTTCTTTGGACTATTTTGATAGTTATCGTCGGGCCAATTTACCGCAAAATCTCACCCAAGCACAACGGGATTATTTTGGCGCTCATACCTATGAACGTACCGATAAACCCAGAGGTGAGTTTTTCCATACGGAATGGATGACTGAATCCTAAAGCTATCTAATATTTTCTCCCCTTTTTATTTCCAGTAAAAAGGGGAGATTTTTTTGCGATATTTTTCTGATTAAGAGTTAACTATCGGTCAAGAAATTGGTAGGGATACCAAATCAGTTTTTAATGGGATAATGGCTTTAAAAGTCAGACAGAGGAATAATTCCACAGGCTTGAATTTTGCTGAAAACGAGGTGAAGTTGCCACAATAACCAATTGCCAACTCTCCAGAAAGCCACGGAGTTTTGATGATCAGAAACCTCGGCAGATGGATCACCAAGATTTTCCTCAAAAATCAACCAATGAACCGGTAAATGACCGAGGGGAGAATTCGGCTCTAATTGAAAGTTTAGTTGCTCATAATTGAGCCATTTACCTTCCTTCCGCCAACCTAGGCGATCGCCAAGTTTCTTTTGGGTTTCATAATCCACTAAACCACCGAGACTAGAGAAAATGGCCTGCTGAATACTAAACCCGAAATGACCATTACTATAATGCAGCCAAAGTTGATCAATTTTTTTCAGTTCCGAACAAGGTAATTGAGCAATATCTTGAGGATAAACCTCATTCCAGTAGGTTCTACCCAAAATTTTTAATAGTAGTTTGGTTGTTTGGCGATCAGCCGCTTGCCACTGTTGCTTTCTTAGCAAATCTTGTAATTGATTATAATCAAGATCGGCCGATTCTTGAGTTAAGATATTTGGGGAAGTCGGGGGATTTTTAGAACTAGAAGATTTGTCAAGATTGTTTTGAGTGAATTGAGAGACAACTATTGCTAGGGGAGTTTTTGGGATAGCGTCTTTTTGACAAGCCTCTTGTTCTGCTAAATGATCAGATAATTTATTGATGGTTTTTTCTAGGGAAATGAATTGTGCTGACCATTCACTTTCATTGAATAAGTAATCATTAAATTGATCAGAGGAAAAAGCCTCTTTTAACCTTGCTTCTTTCTCGTAACCAGTCGCTAGAAAATTTAGCAAAAACTCAGAACTTATGCTGGAATCTGACGTTTCTAAGAGATCAGGCTGAGGTTGAAAAATATTGTCTACCAAATACTTAATTTCTCCAACCGTTGCATAAAATTCTTCGTCCACCTTAATGACTTCTTCTATTAATAATTGAAAAGGAGCAAAATAGTCCTGTAGGTAGTTTTCAAAATTAATCGCATTTTGGGCAAGATCAGCAATTTCTTGGCGAACTCGTTGAGATTTGAGTTGATAATGATTTAATTCCTCATAAATTTTGAGTTCTTGAATAATTGCTTGCACAATTTTTTTCTGCTTTTGAGTATCCTCGGCTAATTTCTGAACTCCTTCCCCTAGTAATTTAGTTTTTCTCAACATCAAAAAAGATGTTTTTCCCAGTAGCAAAATTGCCCGAAAATTTTCCTGTTTTTCTAGCTTGAGTTGATTGAGAATATTTTGATTATTATTATTTTTAATCTCTAACTTTATTCTCTCGTAGTCTAAGATTTTTAATTCTTGATATTTTTGGGAAAATAAAATTTTGAGATTGTCACTGAGTTGGAGTAAAAAACGATAATATCCGTCTTGATAGATTTCTAGCCCGTTAATTAATAAATTATAGTCTTTAATTAATAACTGAGTCTCAATCAAGATTTCTTGTTGAGTAATTTTTTCTTTTCGTTTAATAATCTTACCAAAATAGTAATGGTAGCGAACTCCTTCTTGAATTAATTTCCGACGTTCCTTGATGATTTTCTGAAAATTCTTTAAGTATCTATTTTTAAAAACAGGAAGTTGATAGCTTTGCTCATAAATGGCAATTTTTTTATAGGTCATCAGATGTGGAGAGTTCCTATTTAGCATAGCTATCTTAGACCAAAAAATTCCTCAGTACTTAGCAATAATCACCCGCTGCTCCCAGCTATTACAAGAGGGAGCAATACCTAATTAAACATTTTCAACTTCAACAACAACTGGTTCATTTTCAACAACTGGTTCATTTTTAACAACTGGTTCATTTTCAACAACTGGTTCCTTTTCAATAACAACTGTTTGAGGACTTTCAGGAGTTGGCTCAGTTACCGTTTCTTGCTGCTTTACTGTCTGTTCTTGATGGTCAGTCAAGTGTTTTTTGGTTTTTAATTTCAGGTCATCAGTCAGAGGTAAAGCATCAATTTCAGCCAAAAGTGTTTCCAGGGATTCTTTTTTACTTCGCTCAGTGTAAAAAGCATTCAGAACCGCTTCAATTCCGTACTGAGCGATCGCATCTCCTAGGACAGTAACCAACCCCATCGCTCCAATACCCATAAAAACTACAAAGGGTTGTCCGAGGGTTAGAATTAGCACGATGACAGCAATAACAGCCGAAGCTAAATAAGCACCTGCCACTTTTTTGATAATGTTATCGAGTTCCATAAAAATCACCTCAAATTTCTAGCGAAGGATTAGTTTAATTCTAAAGCAAGGTTAATCTATCTGTTGATCGCCGTCAAGTAAAGCTTGAAGAAAAGGTTCAAGACTTTTGGGACGATAATCGGAAAAAGCCTTTAATCGTTTTACCACACTGTGATGAACAGTGACAACTTTTGTATTGAAATATCGCCATTGCTCACCTCCCAAGGCCGACAATCCCTTAAGGGTATTATCGAACTTGATGGTGGGGTCTAGTTTAATTGGGAATTCCTCAAATTCAGAGGTGGTTGAGTCAAACTCTAATCCCAATTTTTTGGCTTGATTAATCATCCATTGTAAGGGGTAGTCGGAAAGTCCTTGATATTCTTTTTTACCACCACCTAGACAGGTATGTTCACCGACAAATAAAACTTCTTTGACAACTTGTTCAGGATTTTCGGGGTTGGCTTTGATCGGAGTGGAAGGGAAGTTTTTCCGTTTTTCATCAATGGCAACAGCATGAAAAGCATTTTGGATAATCGGACTTAATTTTGTGTTACTAAATTCATATTTTTTATGATAAAACTTAGCTAGGGGAAACCAAGGAGTTAAATCAGGAATACCAAAATGACCAACTGTATCCCAACAACCTAACATCTTGATTGGAATACGATCTTGAAAATCTTCCTTTTCTGTCTCAATTTTTTTAGCATTAGCGGCACGAAATTGTTGAGCTTTGGCACTATCGAAACTAACGTTGTGGTCTCGATAAAGTTGATAAGCTAGGGGAATTTCTTTAATCTTAGATCGTTTTAGGATTCCACATTTATCGATAAAACTAGCCAAACAACGAACGATATATGCTCCTCGACTAAAACCTAACAAATAAATTTCATCCTCGGTTGTGGGATTGTAGTTAAGGACAAGAAAACGATAGGCATCTTGAATCATCCGATCAAGGCCCCAGCCAAAAGTTTCATTCCCTAAACTTTTAATAAATTCGTTATCTTCGGCGCTGCCAGAACCTGACAAAAAGACGATTTGAGGGGTTTGATCCTCGGCAATATACTTAATAGATTCGGCGAATTTAACCACGTTGGTGGGGTAAGCACTGCCAGAGTTTTCCCAAGAACCATCACAACAAATAATTAACCGTTTTTTCTGGTTTGAATAAGTCAGTATATCCGGTTGAGAAATTGCCGTTTTAGTAATCTCCTCAATTTCATTACTGGCAAGAGCAGCTTCTGCGGCAATTATAATTGATTCTGAATTATCTTCCCGGGAAGGTTCTTGATTTTCTGCTGGAGCATCCTGTTCAACCACTTCTTCTTCTTCAAGGGAGTTAAAAATTTCGTTGACCATTGTTATCCTTTTCGCACTCCTTCTAGCTTTACTGCTAGTCTGAGTTTTTGATTTAGGGATCGAGGTCGGTTTGGAGGGAAGACTATCTAGTTGCCAGGTTGTCCCATAAAGAATACCATGATTGCTATAACTTGTTTGATCCTCGGCACTGCCATTGAGTGATAAATAAGTAACTAAGCCAAGGTCATCAACTAAGGGAGATTGATACATCGCTTTTTGGATTTCTTCTTGGCTACGCGCTTGATTCCAAACAGAAAGTTCTGCAAGACAACCTTGCCAATAATGAGAGAGATTAACAGAGGCTCCCAAGATGATTTTTTCAATCCCCGTTAAGGCACGGTTATGACCGTTGCCACGATGCCAAATGATACCATTGCGATAGATCAACATTCGGCCTGTGGTCGCATTTTTGACAAAGGCCCAATGAGTCCAATCACTATAATCCTTAAGCTTGACTTTTTTTTCAATTCGATCGAAACCTTCTTCATTTCCCGCATCCCAAAAAATCGCAGGTTTCACGGGATCGCCCCAAGGCAGGGTAATATGTAGAACGCGGTTATTTTCCCGATTAACAGCTTCTAAAAGAGTCGTTTCTGTAGCTAAATTATTTTCCCCTTTTGCCCAAAATGTAATGGTAATACTCTGATCGATGTCAAGAAATCCGTGGGATAGATCAATATGATCATCGATGCCATTAAATTTTAGTACAGAGCGTTGTTCAGCCATTGGTTTTGTCACCGACCGGGGGAGAAAGAGGTAATCAGGGGTTCAGGGATTCTGACTAATAAGAGACTGATCTATTTGTCGTGATTCCCCAGAATGCTACCCCCTAGTTTAACACATTTTAGTTATCTAGCGATATATATATAAATAAATGTGTAAGTAGATGGGCGTAAAAAACTCTAAGATCCCCCCGCCTGTCGGCACCCCCCTTATTAAGGGGGGCAGGGGGGATCGAGTGCAAAACCTATCTTCTATTTAATTGCAAACAGCTACTTAGGAGTCAACGACTAATATTCCTAGGCTGGCACTTGCTGTGGCTAGAAACTCAGAGGAGTTGACCCCAATCCCTATCGCCATCAATAGGCTTTGGTGGAATGCTCATGGCTGACTGACATCCCTCCCCGGGCCGGTTATCAGCAAACCCTAGGTACTTATTGTAACTCTGACCAAATTCCGCGGCAGCGCTCTACAATTAGTCCCTGAAAAATTAATTGGGTTGCGGGATGAATCTCTACTTTATACAGAGCAAAAAGACCTGTTGGACTATTTAGATTCAACTCCCTTCGCGTTAGAGATAAGGCTTTTGTTCGGTGCATTTCCACCGCTTTTAGTAAGCCTGGATAACTGATATTCCGCAGGGCCAATTGACCATTTTTTGTGAGATAAATAGCATCATTTTGCAAGAGATATTCCAAACTGATCAAACTAGCGTGGACATCCACATCTTTTTCTAAACCCCCTAAACGGTGAGCATCTAAACCAAAGCGAATGCAGAAATTAACAGCGACTAATTTTCCCGCTTCTTCGGCAGGTAAAGCACAATCGGCAAATTCAAAGCCTAAACTATCTGAGCGCCACTCCTCGACTCCGGCATAGGTATAGTTTTGAAACAGTTTATTTTTGAGTTTTAAGTCAAATCCTAACCCACTAGCATGACCCGCTTCATGGAATTGGGTATCGAGATGGCGATAGCGTTCACCATTAATTTGATCCTCCAGGGGTCCTAATAGCAAATCGGCCGTTTCTGGCTCAAAAATTTTTCGGATACATTCGTAGCTAGAACCGGAAAAGCGTCGTTTTTGCTCACTGGCATTATTTAAAGCTGGTCCTTGAACACTATTGGGAAAAGTCCACCTATAGGGAACGATAAAAGCCTCCCCCTTTTCACCTTTAACCGTGCCACAACTAGCAATTTCAGTAAAGGATAAATTTCTGGGAATCGGTTGTCTTAGACTGCCAAATTTTTCACGAGTCAAGCTTTCTAGTTGTTCGATAGAAGGTTGACTATTTTGGTGAATTTTTCCGTAAATCGCACTCAAAGTGAGTTGTCGTTCTCCCTGACGATTGATGCGATAGGGAGCAATCATGAGAAAATAACCATTTTTGCCGATAAAATTCAGATTAATGAAATCTTCTGATAAAATGCTCCAGTCGTTGGTTTCCAAAGCTGCTGCTGTTTTCCAGAGCCACTGAGCCGGAATTTCACAGCTATCTGCTTCCTGTTGACGCAGTTTTTTCGCCGCGATTGCAATTTTATTTTGCTCGATATCTTGGACGATTTCTTGGAAGAACTGTTGTTGATTAACCAGAGTTTGATTCATTTTTTTGGTAGCTAAGTTGGTGTAATGGTATAACGTTGTTTTTTGACCCGTCTCTCATCGGCTAAACTCTTAGCCATTTTAAGATTTTAGGGTCTTTGTCATAGCGATAGGTCAGTCCATCTTTCCCCGTAATTGATTTTCCCTGACTGGCTTTGCTTCTAATGCTACTGAGGGAATAGTCGCTTAATTCCTTCATTTGTGCATGGGAAAGTCCCTCTTCGACTTCTGTTAAGATTGTTGTCGTTGGCGATTCGGGGGGTGGTTCCTTGGCAGAATTGATTTTAGGATTGACCTCGGTTTCCTGATTCGGTAAATCTTCGAGCCTATCTTGAGAATTATCGACAGAAATATTAATAATTTCTTTCACTTTTTGTCGGCGATATTCCTCCACTGTAAGCAGTTGCCAATGGGAATTACTAGAGAGTTCTAAAACCCATTGATGATAGTTAAAGAGACTTTCCCGATGTCCAACACTAATAAAAGTTGTGTGAGTTTTCTGCAATTGCCGATATAAATTTTCCTCATTGTTTAAGTCCAAAGCACTTGTGGCTTCATCGAGGATAGTAAAACTGGGACGGGTAATTAAGACCCTAGCAAAAGCCAAACGTTGTTGTTCTCCCAAGGACAAAATGTTTTCCCACGGCTCTTCTGTATCAAAGCTATTGACTCGATTTAGTAAATTTTGGAGATTGACTTCTTGTAAAACTTCCCTCAATTTTATCTCATTGGTTTCTTGATTGCGATTGGGATAAAGTAACTGTTCTCGCAAGGTTCCTAATATTATATAGGGACGTTGGGGCAGAAATAATACTTCTTCTAGGGGGGGACGCACTAATCGGCCGGTTCCTGCATTCCATAAACCGGCGATAGCGCGTAGCAAAGAACTTTTACCCCGACCACTCGGCCCGACAATTAATAAACCTTGTCCTGGCTGAACAGAAAGGGAGAGGTTTTCGACAATCACCTGTTCATAATCGGGAGTTTGCAAGGTGACATCTTCAAAGGAAAATTGGTTTTCTTCGATGGTTTTAATCGTGCTTAAATTTTCGGGTTGTTTAATGACTTCTTCTAAGGCTTGGGAAAATTGCGATAGACGTTCAACATAACTGCTAAATTGTGCCGAAGTGCCAAATTCACTAATTAATTCCGCCAGCGCCGTAGCAAACAAATTAGCCGCTAAACAAGCTTGCCCGACCTGTCCGAAACTAATGCCATCACTATTGATATACAAAGGACCCAAAATGACAAAAGTAAATACTTGAATTGCCGCCTGATAGCCCCGACTAAAAATTTCTGTGCCTCTCTCCCAATCAATTTTACGTTTAGCGCTGTCTAAGAGTTTATTAAATCGCCGCTGAATAATATTTAATTCCTGATTTTCTCCCTCAAAGAAAGCGATTGACTCCGCATGATTACGAATATGAGTTAGAGCATAATTGTAGTTAGCCTTAAGTTCTAATTCTTCTTGAGTAATTTTATTTAAAGCTTGGTTAAAATAGATAGCAATGACGTTACCGAGAATTGTCCAAACGACTAAGATAATGGCGACAGAGGAAGAAATTGACCAGAGAATCACTAAAAAAGTGATCATATCTAGGACATTTTCTAGGGCAACGGCAAAAAAGGAGAGAGCTTTACTGGTAATCGGCTCAATTTCCTGGGATAAACGCTGATCTGGGTTGTCGATATCGGATTTAAAATTAATTCTGTAATAGGCGCGATTATGCAAATATTTGTTGAGAATCCAGTCATTGAGCCAAGCATACCAATCCAGGGCGATTCTTTTTCTGAGAAATTTAAGCAAGCCAACTAAAAGGGTGACAAAGAGCAGTCCAACCGCAAAAACTACCAAAGTTTTGACAAATTTATCAAAATCACTTTTTTCAAGAATGACATCAACTAAGTAATTACTAACAAAGCTATTGAAGGCATTTAAGCCTACAACCGCTAGGATTGCCCCGATTAGTAGGATGAGCATTGCCCAAGCTTTCATCACATCGGAAAAAGTCCTTCCCCCCGACTCGGTAGGATACCAATAGGGAGCAGCGATCAGCTTGACACTGTGCCAAAATTTGCTGACATCGGAGATAATATTAGTCGTCGATCGATCTTGAGGGACTTTGGCGGACATATAGCATTTATATTTGAGTTGTGGACATTTTGCTGGAATAATTTTAGATTTTGGCTGGATTGACGGAGTTAATCCTGAGTTTGTCTGTTGGGTTCTAGTTTCAGGAGAAACCCTCCCCTGTGTAGAAGGCAATTGGCGAAAATATAAAGCTCCCCGACAATTTTAAGGTTATTGTGTTTGAGTTGTGCTAACATACTCCCGTCGCTTTATCTGTCAGCATAGAGTGATCGCTTTCTCAGCCCCCCTGCTACTGCTTTTTTAACCCTCGTTATCTTACTACAAGTAACGATTGTTTTGATAGCTAAAGCTAGTGAGCGCTTCTCAGAATACCACATATTAGCTAATTTCGTTGACCATGACAAATTTTTTTGTCTGTGATAAGATTTCGAGATACAGGTTTCACAGCAATGAGGTGCGCCGATTTTCTTCCTCGTTTCCTCAAAGCGATAACAGATTTTGCGGCATCATGGTGGTAAAGTTATGGCAGCAGCCTCAGAAAATTATGAAGAAGGAGAATTATGAAAATAGCCTAACTAAAATTTAAGCTTTTCAGAGCCATTTTGGAAAAAATGTAAAAAATTGTATCCATCACTAAAATTTATCATCCAGAATGTGCTATGAATAGCCAAACAGTCTTTTTATGGAGTATGTAAGCGGTTGCTCCCATAGCAAATCATTTTAACAATAACCACCGACTCCCTACCATTGATAATTTTTGTTTGGTCTATAGTGTTTAGTCTTTGAGGGTACTTAAATTTATGAAAAACGTTGATTATATCTCTAAACAGTAGCTCAAGTTAGAACTACTGAACTCAGCCAAACATCACCCCCATTCCAAAAATACCAGAACATCAATTAAGGAAAAGGATACTATTAATGAAAGTCGCAGAATTTTTATCTTACTTAAATAGTTTAGAAATCAAGCTTTGGCTTGAGGAAGATAAGTTAAAATATCAAGCTCCCCAAGGGGCGATGACACCAGAAATTAAGCAAGAAATCGGCACAAGAAAACCAGAAATTCTCACTTTTTTAAGAAGCGCAGCAACACCATCTAAACCCCTTGAATCGGTCATTAATACCGTTGCCCGAACTGAAGATTTACCCCTATCTTTTGCTCAACAGAGAATGTGGTTTCTCTATCAGATGGATCAGCAAAATTCGGCTTATAATGAAGCTCTAACCATCCGTTTAACGGGACGCTTAAACATTGATATTTTAGAGCAAACGATTAATGCTATTATTCAACGGCATGAGAGC
Organism: Microcystis sp. CS-574; assembly: GCF_028329095.1. Taxonomy (NCBI): domain Bacteria; kingdom Bacillati; phylum Cyanobacteriota; class Cyanophyceae; order Chroococcales; family Microcystaceae; genus Microcystis; species Microcystis sp. CS-574. The sequence continues at coordinate 2,511 of NZ_JAQMSY010000197.1, read as the reverse complement.
TTACGCACAAGCTTTCCAATGGTTGAAGGAAAACCTATTCAAAAAATTGCTCCATCTCTAAAGATTAAATTATTAGTTATTAATTTAAAGGATATTTCCCAAGATCAAATTGATAAACAGATTATTGAAGAACTACAAAAACCCTTTGATTTAACTCAAGCTCCCCTATTACGATGTACTCTGTTTGATCTGGGATATGAAAATTATATTTTAGTTAACGTTTTCCATCATATTATTATCGATGGTTGGTCAAAGGGCATTTTATTTAAAGAATTATCTGAATTTTATCAGGCATTTTTATCCAATTCAACCGTAGATTTACCCGAATTAGCCATACAATATGCAGATTTTGCGGTCTGGCAAAGACAATGGTTACAAGGTGAAATCTTAGAAAATCAGTTAAATTATTGGAAAAAACAATTAACGGGCGCTCCTCCTTTATTAGAACTTCCAACCGATAAACCCCGTCTGGCTACTCCCAATTTTCGAGGTCATAGTATCTCGTTTCAAATTAACTCAGAACTCACCGAAAAACTAAAACTTTTGAGCCAAAAGTCGGGGGGAACCTTATTTATGACCTTACTGGCTGCTTTAAACACTTTACTCTTCCGTTATAGTGGTCAAGATGATATTTTAATCGGGACACCCACCGCCAACAGAAACCGACAAGAAATTGAACCTTTGATTGGTTTTTTTGTCAATACTTTAGTGCTACGGAATTCCCTAGAAGGAAATCCGACTTTTTCGGGATTATTACAGCAAGCTCGCAATGTTGTTTTAGAAGCGTATGCTAATCAAGATGTCCCCTTTGAACAAGTGGTTGATGGGTTAGAAATCGAACGAAGTGTAAGTTACAATCCCTTATTTCAGGTCATGTTTGCGCTGCAAAATGCCCCCCTCAATGCTTTAGAATTACCTGATTTAAAGGCTCAATATCTAGCTGTCGAAAACCAGAGAATTAAGTTTGATCTCAGCTTAGTTTTAGAGGAAATAGAGACGGAAAAAGGCTCTTATTTAGAAGGTTTTTGGGAATATGATAGCGACCTATTTACCGCCGAAAGAATTACCCGCATGGTGGGTCATTTCCAAACTTTATTAAAAGGAATTGTAGCCAATCCTCAGCAAACCATCGGGGAATTACCTTTACTGACTGAATCGGAAAAACAGCAATTATTAGTAGAATGGAATCAAACTCAAACGTCTTATCCTGATCATTACTGTATTCATCAGTTATTTGAAGAACAGGTAAAACGCACACCCGAAGCGGTAGCAGTTGTATATTCAGAGCAACAATTAACCTACAATGAGTTAAATTGTCGAGCTAATCAGTTAGCACATTATTTGCAGTCTTTAGGAGTAAAACCTGAGCAATTAGTGGGGATTTGTCTTGAACGTTCTTTAGACATGATTGTGGGGTTATTAGCGATATTAAAAGCGGGTGGTGCTTATGTTCCTCTTGACCCAGAATATCCAACTGAGCGTTTACTGTATATCCTCCAAGATGCTCAAATTAGAGTTCTGTTAACCCAAAAACATTTAATCGCAGGACTTCCAAAACACCAATCAGAAATCGTTTGTTTAGATACTGACTGGTCGTTTATCACTCAAGCACAGGAATCAAATCCCTGCTGTGAAGTTCAACCGGAAAACTTAGCTTATGCAATCTACACTTCAGGTTCAACAGGAAAGCCAAAGGGAGTGATGATTCAGCACTCCTCCGTTGTCAATCTTGCTCACGGACTGCATGAAGCTATCTATGCTCACCATCAGATTTCCCCATTGCGAGTCAGCATCAATGCCTCTTTAGCTTTTGACGCTTCTGTGCAACAAATTATTCAACTGATATATGGTCATAGCCTGAACATTGTGCCAGAAAAGGTGCGATTTGATAGCCATGCCATGTTATCCCACCTGCGGCAGCAAAAAATAGATGTATTGGATTGCACACCATCGCAACTGAGGCTACTAATTTCAGTAGGATTGCTAGAAAGTGACAATCATCCTCAATCTGTCTTGGTGGGAGGAGAAGCCATTGATGAATCTATGTGGGCTACTTTGGCCAAGGCTGAAAACATTAATTTCTATAACGTTTATGGCCCGACAGAATGCACTGTGGATAGCACGATATGTTTGATCACAGCTAACCTCAAACCAGTGATTGGTCGTCCCATTGCTAAGGTAGAAACCTATATTTTAGACGAATATTTGCAACCTGTTCCTGTTGGTGTGCCTGGGGAATTACACATAGGCGGTGCGGGATTAGCGAGAGGCTACCTCAATCATCCAGAGTTAACCAATGAAAAATTTATCCCTCATCCCTTCCATCAGGAAACAGAAAGCAGATTATATAAAACGGGAGACTTAGGGCGTTATTTACCCGACGGCAATATTGAGTATTTAGGACGGATTGACAATCAAGTAAAAATTCGGGGTTTTCGCATTGAATTGGGAGAAATTGAAACCGTTCTTAGTCAGCACAATGCAGTAAAAACGGCTGTTGTAATTGCTCGG
>NZ_JAQMSY010000196.1:0-51229 GCF_028329095.1 Microcystis sp. CS-574 | reverse complement strand
TAGCCATAGAGTCTAATACCTAAATAATAGATTAAACAGTTAGTAAGAAGCCACTCAAGTCTAAATTTGACTATTTTTGGCGTTTTTTTAGGCTACATTGCCCCAGATTAACCAAAGTTACCCCGATTATCTTGGATGCTAATCCTACTGATTCTAGCCTGACTGGAGGAAAAATCAATTTATTAAAAGGTTAAGAAATCAGTCCCGACAGATCAAGGTTAAATTAATCTTTCGGTGCAATTAGATTTGTTAAAGATCTAGACTTCCCCGTTGACAAAAGGCCATAACCTGTGCTGTGACAGGGATTAAGAGAATTTGTGCCGCTCGTTACTGGCTACAAATTAAGGAAACCCCTAATAAATATAACGCTTTCTGTTGCAGAGAAGTCGGTCGAGTTATCTTAGAAAAACGATAACTTCCCTCTCTAATTCTACATTTTACTATATTCAAGTAAATCGTCCTCAAGTCCTCCAATAGAGTCCGAGTAATATCTAGTTCCCAAGTAGAACCGGGGAACGCTCTCTTTAGGTTCTACCTGAATACTAATGCTATTTTAAGGCAGAGCTTTAGATATTGTGTTCCAAGAAGTTAATTTTGTCCTATTACTTATCAAATGATCTATCAAAACTAAGCTAAAGTAAAAGCAATCTAGTGGCAGAAAAACTTTTCCAAGAGATTCCCTCTGACAAAAGAAAAATCGACCCTTGTGACAAGGTCAAAGAATTTATTGGACATCAAGAGTTGAGTGAGAAACTAGGAGTAGATTTTTATTTTGGGTTCTTCGGTTTGTGTTATGCAATGGACGGGGGTTATAAGGGATGAAACCCTTATAGAAACAGACATTACCGCAATTTTTGTCAATTGTTTGCGATCTGGAGCGAACTAATCAATTAAATCTCTTGCCAGATAAAGATTTAGTCGATTTATGCCCCCCTATCGAACCATACCAAGTAAGGAAGAACCTTATTTTGCTACTCCTGATCATTCTTGGGAGAGGGGATTAAACGAGCCGACTAATGGACTAAGCTCAGACGGATCTAAATCCCTTATTCTTGGATTAGCCGAATCTCCCCCACCCCCCGGAAGTGGGAAAGTTGGGGGGAGTCTTGCCTCTTGCATAAGTACCTCATCTCAACAGGCAATTTAAATTACGAAAAGCTTAACAATCGTCCTCGAAAATATCTTGACTATCCTAGCCCGAATGAGATATGCTCTGATAGCTCAGACAGTGATGCAATTCAGGGTTGAATTGGCCTGTACACAGAATCGAGGATATTAGGTATGAGGACAGAACACAAAAATCCACAATTAAATTGTCAGAAATTAGCAGAAGTATTTTTATCAAATCCCTTAATTGAAGATTGCTATTTTATGGTACGGGAGGGGGAATTAGTCGCCTATATCGTTTCCTCTGGAGCTTGGAATTCTGAACAATTGTCCTCCGATTTACAGTCTCAGTTACCGGACAATCTTCTACCTAATATCTATGTGCAGATTTCCAGTTTACCCTTAACCGATAGCGGTGATGTCGATGAAACTGCATTAAAGAATATTGAAATTATCGATGATCATCAAGTTCAGGAAACAGAAGAAAAACTAGGCTCTTTGTCAGATGTCGATCAAGTCGCTGTCGTCATGACTTCTAAAAAGAACAAAATTTTACCCCTACATCTATCAGAATTATTGCCCTTAAAAATAGAGAAAAAAAATGATCATCAAAAATCTGAAACCCCGATTCATCTGGTGATTCACACTTCTAACACTCAAGCTGGAATCAGTCACGGACAGCTTTTAGAAGAATCTGAACTTCAAACTAAAACCTTGGCAGAAATCCTCCAAAAAGCTGCTGAAAATTATTCAAATAAAGGGATTATTTATATTCAATCTAATGGATCAGAAGTTTTTCAATCCTATCAACAATTATGGGAAGAAGCTCAACAAATACAAGCCGGATTACAAAAGCAGGGTTTACAAGCTCAAGATAAAGTAATTCTTCAGCTATCGGAAAACTATGATATCATTTCCGCATTTTGGGGGTGTCTTTTAGGAGGATTTATTCCTGTTATTATTTCAGTGCCACCCAGCTATAAAGATTTTAATAATGAAATTCATAAAATTTCTCAAGTTTGGCAGTTGTTAGATGAGCCTATTATTATCACCAATCAATCCCGTCAGCAAGAGATAAAACATTTAAAACAATGGTTGCCTAATCAAACCTTAAGATTGAGTTTTATTGAAGAATTAAAAACTTATTCTCCCCATCAGACTCATATTAGTCAACCGGATGATATTGCGTTCTTTAATCTAACATCAGGCAGTACAGGAATACCGAAATGTATCTCATTAACCCATAAAAATGTCATCTCTCGTGCGCGAGGAACAAACATCATTTGTGAACATCAAAACGACGATATTATTCTTAATTGGCTTCCTTTTGATCATATTGGAAGTATTTCAGACTGGAATATTCGCTGTGTCGAGTTAGGATGCCAAATGGTTTATGTTCAAACTGAATATATATTAGGTCGTCCTTTGAATTGGTTAGATTTAATTGCTCAATATCGAATTACCCATAGTTGGGCTCCTAATTTTGCTTATAATTTGATCAATGAAGCTTTAAAAAAAGAACCGGATCAAAATTGGAATTTAGATTGTGTCAAATTCTTTTTGGCAGCGGGTGAAGCCGTTTCTGGTCAAGCAGTTGGAGAATTTATTAACACCCTTCATCTTCAATATAATCTGAAAAAAACGGCGATGCGTCCTGCTTTTGGGATGGCAGAAATGGGGTCAGGAATTACCTATTATCAGCCGACAGAACAACAGCCATTACTCTTTCATACGGTTGATAAATCCTCCTTGAATTCTTCCTTAAAACGAGTCCATCCTGAACATCCCAATGGTGCAACCTTTACGGATTTAGGATTACCCATCCCAGGAATATCGATTAGAATTGTTAATGCTGATAATTCCCTATTACCAGAAGAAACCATTGGTCATTTACAAGTTAAAGGTCATGCAGTTTCACCCGGGTATTATAAAAACCCAGAAGCAAATCAAGACGCTTTCTTAAAAGATGGCTGGTTTAAGACAGGAGATTTAGCATTTATTAGTAACGGTCATTTAGTTATCACTGGAAGAAGTAAAGAAACCATTATTATTAATGGAGTTAATTATTATAGCCATGAAATTGAAACTGTAGTGGAAACTATTGAAGAAGTACAAGCGTCCTACACAGCCGCTTGTGCTGTTTATGATCCTAGGAATAGTACCGATCAATTAGCTTTATTTTTTAGTGCAGAAACCTTTGATCACCAGCATCTAGCGGAACTTCTGAAAAAGATTAGACGAAAAGTAATTAACAGTTTTGGCGTTAATCCTGAATATTTAATCCCCTTAAATAAAACTGAAATTCCTAAAACTTCCATTGGTAAAATTCAGCGATCGCAATTAACAAAACGGTTTGGAAATGGAGAATTTAATTCTATTTTAAAAGAAATAGATATTTTATTAGAAAACGATCAAACCATTCCTGATTGGTTTTACCAGAAAGTTTGGAAACCTCGATCTCCAGTTAACTTAAAACCCGAACTTTCCAAGTATTGTAGTTTAATTTTTCTGGATTGCTTGGGTTTAGGAGCATCTTTAGCAGAAAAAATTCAAGGGCAAAACTTACCCTGTATCACGGTTTTAGCAGCGGAAGAATTTTCTCAAATCAGTCAAAATTGCTATACCCTCAGACCCGGGACAGCCAATCATTATCAACAGTTAATGGCATCTTTATCCGAGCGAAAAATTATCCTTAGCAATATTATTCATCTGGGGACTTATCAAGACTATCAGGGAGAAATTTCAACAATTGAACAGTTAGAAAAAGCACTAGAAAAAGGAACCTATGATTTATTATTTCTAGTTCAAGCTTTAGCTAAAACTCATGATTTTAACTCAAAAATTCAATTGCTATTTGTTTCTAGTTATAGTCAATTGGTCATAGAAACCGATAAAATTGCCTATGAAAAATCTCCAGTTTTAGGACTGATCAAAACCCTAGCTCAAGAACTTCCTTGGTTAAATACTCGTCATGTTGATTTACCCCTGGATCAAACCGAAATTAATGTCAGTTATCTGCTGCAAGAACTATCGGTTTTATCCAAGGAAAGAGAAATTGCCTATCGCAACGGGAAACGTTTAATCGCAGGTTTGGAAAAAGTCAATTTACTTCAACACACCCAACAGGAATTACCCTTTAAATCAGGGGGAATTTATCTGATTACTGGAGGACTAGGGGGGATTGGCAGACAAATTGCTCAGTATTTGCTCAAAAATTATCAAGCTCGTTTACTGTTAATTGGAAAAACACCTTTACCAGAAAAACACCTTTGGAGTGAGTACCTCAAAACCGAAGATCAATTATCCTTAAAAATAAAAAGTCTCCAAGCTTTAGAAAACCTTGGGGGAGAAGTAATTTATCAAGCGGTAGATGTGGCTAATTTCCCTCAAGTTAAACAGACTGTAGAACAGGTAAAAAGACAATGGCAAGGAGAACTTAATGGGGTGATTCATCTGGCTGGAATTTACAAAGATTGTTTACTTCTGGACGAAAATCAAGAGGGTTTATCGACAATTCTTCGTCCTAAAGTAATAGGAACTTGGGTTTTAAATCAACTCCTCAAAGAATCTCAGGGAGTTTTTATTAGTTTTTCTTCCTTGGCTAGTTTTTTTGGAGGAGCGGCTTTGGGTTCCTATGCGGCGGCTAATAGTTTCCTTGAGTCTTTGAACAGCTATCAAAAATATAAGAATTTGTTCCCCAGTTATTGTTACAGTTGGACAACTTGGCAAGAAACTGGGATTAGCCAAGGTTATCAGATGCAATACATAACCCGATCTCAAGGGTATTATGATATGACAGTACGGCAAGGTTTAGACTCATTTCTAACCAGTTTATATCACAACCAAAGACAATTAATAATCGGTTTAGATGGGAGTAATAGCAAGATTAATCGTTTCACATCTAGGTCTGAAGGATGCCAAAAGTTAACGGCTTATTACACCCGTAAATCTACAGTTCAATCGGTCAATCTACCTAATCATGTTAGTCTAAAAGATCGATTTGGAACGTCCTATAAATGTCCCCTGGTGCTGCGGCAATCCCTCCCTATCAAGGATAATGGAGATATTGATAAGCGGCAATTACTCAAGGAACTCCAAGGCAAAGAAAATAACGAATTGATAGCACCCAGAACGGAAGCTGAACGTCAAGTTGCTAACATTTGGCAAAAGGTGTTAAATTTATCTCAAATTGGAATTCATGACAATTTCTTTGAACTAGGAGGACATTCTTTACTGGCGAGTCAAGTTATTTCTCGTTTACGGGATGTTTTCTCGGTAGAATTGTCTTTGCACAGTTTATTAGAATACCCCACCGTTGCCAGTTTAACTCAAACGATTGAGGTGCTTAATGTAGCCAAAAATAGTCACAGTCTATCCAAAAGTGGTAAAGTTATGACAACAGCCTCAGAAAATTATGAAGAAGGAGAATTATGAAAATAGCTTAACTAAAATTTAAGCTTTTCAGAGCCATTTTGGAAAAAATGTAAAAAATTGTATCCATCACTAAAATTTATCATCCAGAATGTGCTACAAGTAGCCAAACAGTCTTTTTGTGGAGTATGTAAGCGGTTGCTCCCATAGTAACTGACTTTAACAATAACCACCGACTCCCCGCCATTGATAATTTTTGTTTGGTCTATAGTATTTAGTCTTTGAGGGACTTAAATTTATGAAAACAGTTGAATTTTTATCGGATCTGAATCATTTAGGTGTGACAATTTGGATGGAAGGGGATAAGCTGCGCTATCGTTCTCCTCAAGGTGTTATGACTCCCGATTTACTCGAACAATTGAAAGAGCATAAAGAAGAACTCATCGTTTTATTGCGTGAACAAGCTGACAATTTTAGTTCGGAAACAGACTATGATGTGGCAATTTGTGGTGGTGGATTAGCGGGTTTAACCTTAGCGAGACAGTTAAAACTTAAACAACCTAATCTTTCCGTTGTTGTTCTTGATAAAATGGCTCGTCCTTTACCCGAAGCTGGTTTTAAAGTGGGGGAATCAACCGTTGAAGTTGGTGCTTTTTATTTAGCAAATACGCTGCAGTTAACCGATTATTTTAACAATCAACATTTATCTAAACTGGGATTACGTTATTTTTTCAAACCTCAAGAAACTGAATTTCATAAAAGACCTGAACTGGGATTATCAGAGTTTCATGATCCTAAATCTTATCAAATTGATCGGGGGAAATTAGAAAATGATTTACGCCAATTTAATATTGAAGCTGGAATTGATCTTAAGGAAAGTTGTTCAGTTCAAGACATCGAGTTTGCTGAAGGGCTACAGCAACAGCATAAAATTATTTATACTCAAGGTAGTGGAGCGAATCAAAAAACTCATTGTATTAAATCCCGATGGGTTGTCGATGCGATGGGTCGCCGTCGATTTATACAGAAGAAACTCGGTTTAGCGAAACCTAATCATAATAATTACAGTGCGGTTTGGTTCCGAGTTGAGTGTCGTTTTGATGTCAGCAATTTTGTGCCAGCCAGTGAAGAAAAATGGCATCGGCGTGTTCCTAATAACAACCGTTATTATTCTACAAATCATTTATGCGGTGAAGGATACTGGGTTTGGTTAATTCCTTTATCCACAGGTTATACCAGTATTGGCATTGTGACTCGTCAAGATATTCACCCGTTAAAAAATTATCATAACTATGAATTAGCCTTGCAGTGGTTAAGGGAAAATGAACCCGTTTTAGCGGCTCATTTAGAAGGTAAATCCCCTGAAGACTTTAGAAAGATGCCGAAATATAGTTACTCCTCCAAACAAGTCTTTTCCTTTGATCGTTGGACTTGTGTTGGTGAAGCCGGTTTATTTCCCGATCCTTTTTATTCCCCTGGTTCAGATAGTATTGGTTTTGGCAATTCTTTAACCACCCAAATGATTGAACTTGACCTTAAAGGTCAACTAACTCCCGAAAGAGTTGACGATGCCAATCACTTTTATTTAACCTATCACGATGGGTTAACCTTTAATATCCAAAATTACTACAACTGTATGGGAAATGGGATAGTGATGGCAACAAAAATGATCTGGGATACGTTAGCTGGATGGACATTTGGTTGCTTAATGATGTTTAATTCCATCTTCCTTGACCCGGAACTTAAGATGAAAGTTCAACAGATTAATGCAGAATTTTTCCCTCTTTCCTATCGAATACAACAACTATTCCGAGATTGGGCAAATCAATCCCTGGGTCGGGTTAGCTTTGAATTTATTGATTACTTAGCAATCCCCTTTGTGAATGAACTGCGAACCCGGAATTTACAATCTAATAAAACCGAAGCTGAAATCATAGAAGCTTATCGAGCCAGCTTAAAATTATTAGAAGAATTTGCTCAAGTCATTTTTCAAATTGCCTTAGAGGATACCAGTCCCGAACTGTTAACTAAAATTAACGAACACCCCTGGTTAAATGCTTGGGCAATTAGTTTGGATGCCAGTAAATGGGAGACTGATGGGCTGTTTTCTCCTAAGAACGAACCTCGTAATTTACACAGCATTAAAAAACAATATTTAGAGGCAATAAACCGATAAAAATAGACGAATCAAGTTGATTGGATTTCTAACAGTAGCTCAAGTTAGGGCTACTGAACCCAGCCAAACATCACCCCCATTCCAAAAATACCAGAACATTAATTAAGGAAAAGGATACTATTAATGAAAGTCGCAGAATTTTTATCTTACTTAAATAGTTTAGACATCAAGCTTTGGCTTGAGGAAGAAAAGTTAAAATATCAAGCTCCCCAAGGAGCAATGACACCAGAAATTAAGCAAGAAATCAGGACAAGAAAACCAGAAATTCTCACTTTTTTAAGAAGCGCAACAACACCGTCTAAACCCCTTGAATCGGTTATTGATCCCGTTGCCCGAACTGAAGAGTTACCTCTATCTTTTGCTCAACAGAGAATGTGGTTTCTCCATCAGATGGATCGGCAAAATCCAGCTTATAATGAAGCCCTAACCATCCGTTTAACGGGACGCTTAAACATTGATATTTTAGAGCAAACGATTAATGCTATTATTCAACGCCATGAGAGCTTACGGACAAGCTTTCCAATGGTTGAAGGAAAACCTATTCAAAAAATTGCTCCATCTCTGAAGATTAAATTATTAGTTGTTAATTTAAAAGATATCCCCCAAGAGCAAATTGACAAACAGATTATTAAAGAACTACAAAAACCCTTTGATTTAACTCAATCTCCCCTATTACGATGTACTCTGTTTGATCTGGGATATGAAAATTATATTTTAGTCAACGTCTTCCATCATATTATTATCGATGGTTGGTCAAAAAGCATTTTATTTAAAGAATTATCTAAATTTTATCAAGCACTTTTATCCAATTCAACCGTAGATTTACCCGAATTACCTATACAATATGCGGATTTTGCGGTATGGCAAAGACAATGGTTACAAGGTGAAATCTTAGAAAATCAGTTAAATTATTGGAAAAAACAATTAACGGGCGCTCCTCCTTTATTAGAACTTCCAACCGATAAACCCCGTCCAGCTACTGCCAATTTTCGAGGTCATAGTATCTCGTTTCAAATTAACTCAGAACTCACCGAAAAACTGAAACTTTTGAGCCAAAAGTCGGGGGTGACTTTATTTATGACCTTACTGGCTGCTTTAAACACTTTACTCTTCCGTTATAGTGGCCAAGATGATATTTTAATCGGGACACCCACCGCCAACCGAAACCGACAAGAAATTGAACCTTTGATTGGTTTTTTTGTCAATACTTTAGTGCTGCGGAATTCCCTAGAAGGAAATCCGACTTTTTCAGGATTATTACAGCAAGCTCGCAATGTTGTTTTAGAAGCTTATGCCAATCAAGATGTACCCTTTGAGCAAGTGGTTGATGGGTTAGAAATCGAACGAAGTTTAAGTTATAATCCCTTATTTCAGGTAATGTTTGCGCTGCAAAATGCCCCCCTCAATGCTTTAGAATTACCCAATTTAAAAGCTCAATATCTAGCCGTTGAAAACCAGAGAATTAAATTTGATCTCAGCTTAGTTTTAGAGGAAATCGAAACCGAAAAAGGAGCTTATTTAGAAGGTTTTTGGGAATATGATAGCGACCTATTTACCCCAGAAAGAATTACCCGCATGGTAGGTCATTTCCAAACTTTATTAAAGGGAATTGTAGCCAATCCTCAGCAAACCGTCGGGGAATTACCGTTACTGACTGAATCGGAAGAACAACAATTATTAGTAGAATGGAATCAAACTCAAACGTCTTATCCTGATCATTACTGTATTCATCAGTTATTTGAAGAACAGGTTGTTAAAACACCTGATGCTATAGCGGTCATCGATGGAGAAAAATCTTTGACCTATGAACAGTTAAATCAAAAAGCCAATCAACTCGCTTATTATTTGCAAAACTTAGGCGTTAAAACCGAGGACTTAGTAGGAATCTGTATCGAGCGTTCTGTTTTGATGATCATCGGACTTTTAGGCATTCTTAAAGCGGGTGCAGCTTATATTCCTTTAGATCCGAACTATCCATCAGAACGTCTAGCTTATATGTTAGAAGATTCTGCCGTATCGGTGTTATTAACTCAGGAAAACTTAGTTGACACTTTACCCAACTATTTAGGAACAATATTTTGTTTAGATCAGGATGGGAAAATTCTTGATCATCATCCGCAAGATAATCTCCTCCATCCGATGACATCTGAGAATTTAGCTTATGTCATTTATACTTCTGGTTCCACTGGAAAACCCAAGGGAGTTTTAATTCAACATCAAAGTTTATTAAACCTAGTTTCTTGGCATCAAAACGCCTTTGATATTACAACAATTGATCGAGTCACTCAATTAGCTGGAATTGCCTTTGATGCTTCAGTTTGGGAAATTTGGCCTTATTTAACAGCGGGGGCGTGTCTGGCGATTGTTCCCCCAGATTTGCTAACATCACCGAAACAACTGCAAGAGTGGTTAATTGCCAAAAAAATCACCGTTTCTTTCTTACCCACTCCTCTTGCAGAAACCCTAATTCCCCTAGATTGGTCTCCCAATTGTCCATTAAGATTAATGTTAACTGGAGGAGATAAACTCAATGATTTTCCCCCTACCTCCATTCCCTTTACATTAGTCAACAACTATGGTCCGACTGAAAATACTGTTGTTACAACATCTGTTAAAATAACCCCAGATTTATTAACCGAAAAAGCACCGCCTATTGGTCGTCCCATTAGCAATACTCAGGTCTATATTTTAGATCAATATCAACAACCTGTACCGATTGGAATTCCAGGAGAATTATACATTGGTGGTTCAGGATTAGCTAAAGGATATCTCAACCGTCCAGAGTTAACCGATTCTAAATTTATTGCCAATCCTTTTAGTCAAAAACTCAGTGATCGCCTTTACAAAACCGGTGATTTAGTTCGTTATGGAAACGACGGACAAATTGAATTTGTGGGTCGCATTGATCATCAAGTTAAGATTAGAGGTTTTAGAATTGAATTAGGGGAAATTGAAACCGTTCTCAATCAACATCCCCAAGTTAAAGAAGCGATTATTATTGCCAGAGAAGATCAACCCGGCGTTAAACGTTTATGTGCTTATGTGATTGCCTCTCAAAACTTAACTGTTTCTCAATTGCGTCTATTTTTGCAAGAAAAGTTACCTCAATATATGGTTCCTGCTTTCTTCGTTTTGTTAGACGCTTTTACCCTAACCGCTAATGGTAAAATTGATCGTTGCGCTCTCCCACAACCTACACTAGAATTAGAGGATGAAGCTGCCCTCAATCTCAGTCCAGGTACAGAAAAAGAACGCATTCTCGCTGCAATTTGGCAAAGGGTTTTAGGACTTAAAAATATTAGTATTAACGATAACTTTTTTGAGTTGGGAGGAGATTCTATCTTAGCCATTCAAATTATTGCTCAAGCTAATCAAGCGGGATTACAAATTACTCCTAAACAATTATTTAGTCATCAAACTATCGCTCAATTAGCCACCGTAGCGGAGCGAGTTTCGGTTAATCAAACCACACAGGATTTAGTCATCGGTCACGTCCCCTTAACTCCGATTCAAAAATGGTTTTTTGAACAAAACTGGCCCGAACGTCATCACTTTAATCAATCTATCTTGTTAGAGGTTCCCAATAATCTACAACCAGATTTATTAAAAAAAACTATTTCTAAATTACTCTATCACCATGATGCTTTGCGGTTACGGTTTGTTCATAAAGGGGAACAATGGCAACAAAATCACAGCGATGATTGCAATAATTTTGCTTTTGAAAAGGTGGATTTATCCCATCTATCTTGCGATGAACAATTAACCAAGATGGCAGAAATTTCCGAGGTTCAACAACGGGTACTCAACTTAGAGGAAGGTCCCTTAATGGCGGTGGTTTTCTTCGCCTTGGGTGAGAGTGGAAAAATGTTAATTGTAATTCATCATTTAGCAGTAGATGGAATTTCTTGGCGGATTATCCTCGAAGATTTCGTCACTATTTACCAGCAATTAGAAAACCACAAGCCCCTGCAACTTCCTCCTAAAACCAGTTCTTTTAAAACTTGGGCTGAGGAACTGCAAAACTATGCTAAAACCCCAGAGTTTTACGCTCAATTCAAGTATTGGCTAAACCGTGAGTTTCCCTCAATTTGTCCTCTTCCTTTAGACCGTCAAGGTGAAGCTCAGTCCAACATTGTTGCCCATGCAAAAACGGTCTCTTTCACCTTAACCGAAGAACAAACCCGCTTACTCTTACAGGAGGTTCCGCAAGCTTATAACACCCAAATTAATGATATTCTATTGACCGCTTTAGTCCAAGCTTTCGGTCATTGGACAGGAAATTATGGACTTTTGCTTGACATGGAGGGTCATGGAAGAGAGAATGTAATTGAATCCGTAAATTTATCTAGAACTGTGGGTTGGTTTACCAGTATTTTTCCCGTCTTTTTGACCTTAGAAAATCTTGACCATCCGGGTGAATGTCTCAAGTCCATTAAAGAGCAATTACGACAAATTCCGAATCGAGGGTTTGATTATGGAATTGGATATTATCTGAATTCAGATTTAACGATTCAATCCCCGTTAAAAAATTACCCTAAAGCTCAAGTCAGCTTTAATTATTTAGGTCAATTTACCAGCCATCAAATCGGCGAGATAGGCTGGAAATTATCTCAAGAATCCACTGGTTCCATTCATAGTCCTTTGGGACAACGTTCCCATTTAATTGCGATTCATGGAATTGTGGTTGATGGGCAACTTGATATGGAATGGCAATATAGTGAAAATTTTCATCATCAAACAACGATCAAAAATTTAGCCGCTGCCTATCGAGATTCTTTAGAAAGCCTGATTAACCATTGTTTATCGGTAGAAGGAGGCTATACTCCATCGGATTTTCCCGATGCGGATCTTAATCAGGCAGAATTAGATGAACTGCTTTCAGAACTTGATTTTTAACCTCAACTTAATGTTTAACCCTCCTGCTTGATAACAACTATGCCATCACCTAATCTTCCCAGTGAAATTGAAAATCGTAAAAGTGAACATCTGCGAGTTTGTATCGAAAAAGATGTAGAATTTCAACAACTTACAAGCGGTTTAGAAAAATATCGTTTTACCCATTGTTGTCTTCCTGAACTTGACCGTAGCGATATTGAACTGGGGACAACCTTTTTAGGGAAATCTTTAAAAGCTCCAATTCTCATCTCTTCCATGACCGGAGGAACAGAATTAGCCCATTTAGTCAATACTCGATTGGCAACGGTCGCTCAACGCTATGGTTTAGCGATGGGGGTGGGTTCTCAACGCATTGCACTCGAACAACCGGAATTAGCGCCGACCTTTGCAGTCCGTTCTCTGGCGCCGGATATTCTCCTGTTAGCGAATTTAGGGGCTGTACAGTTAAATTACGGCTGCGGTTTAGAAGACTGTTTAAAATTGGTGGAATTATTAGAAGCTGATGCCTTAATTCTGCATCTCAATCCTTTACAAGAATGGGTGCAATCGGGAGGCGATTCTAATTTTAAAGGGTTACTCGCTAAAATTCAGCAAATTTGCGCTCAATTACCCGTTCCTGTCATCGCCAAAGAAGTCGGAAATGGCATCTCTGCGGTGATGGCCAAACAATTAATTGAAGCCGGAGTCGCCGCGATTGATGTGGCGGGAGCCGGAGGCACGTCCTGGGCTAAAGTCGAAAGCCAAAGAGCCAAAGACAACAGACAAAGGCATCTCGGACAAGTTTTTGCCGATTGGGGTTTACCTACGGCTGAATGTATTACCGCCATTCGGTCGATGAATTCAACCATTCCTTTAATTGCTTCTGGGGGCTTAAAAAATGGCTTAGATATTGCCAAATCTATCGCTCTAGGAGCCGATTTAGGAGGGTTGGCTCGTCCGTTTCTCGTAGCAGCGATTGAATCAGAAGCCGCCGTTGATGAGTTGGTAAAATTTTTAATTGCTGAACTTGAAATTGTTTTATTTTGTACCGGAAATCCTAATTTATCCACCCTTAAAAATTCAGGAGCCTTAAAACCATGTTAAAGTTTTCAATGGAATTGTGTTATCCCCAGCTTGATGTCAAAACCTTAAGCGTTGGCACTTTGGGTCCAAAAGAAACCAGTAGTGAACAAACCTTAAATTATCTAATTTCTCAATGGAAATTACAACAGATTTCGGTTAATAGTCATTTATTTGATAGCTTTACAGATTTAAAGGAATCTTTACTCGAAAATCAGATAGATTTGGCGTTAGTCCCCCATGCCTATGAAAAAATTAATGATTTCTATATGGAACCGAGGTTTAAACTAGGTTTTATCTTCACCTATCCCACACCCGTTTACGGATTAGCCAAGCGAAAAAATGAAGAAATCGTTTTAGAAAATTGTACCCTGGTTACTCATCCCGCTCCTCTTCCTTTACTTCCTTATTTATTACCTGGCGACCTGAATCAAAATAAGATTAAAATCAAATTTGTCAATTCTACCAGTGTGGCCGCTATTCAAGTTAAACAAGGGTTGGCAGATTTAGCCATTACCAATGAAAATGCCCTCCGAGAATATGATTTAGAATTTATTTCACAATATGGTAAAATTGAGATGAGTTGGTCTTTATTTCACAAAAAGGAAAACACCATGATTCAAAGTATTTATTTACCTGTGCATACCTAAAAAAGCTCCCTATCCGATGAAAATAGTTGCCTTCATCACAGAAAAATAATTGAGAGTTTAAATTTCAATTTCATTTTGAACTTGTCCCCTAAAATCATGTCTAAATTTTTCCCAATTCCCAAGCCTATTAAACTCAATCCTCATGTAGAATTAGAGGTTTTTCAATGCCAAGATACCATTTTTCAATTATACGTTATAGCTCCTAATGCTAAACTTGAATCCCACCAACATCCTGAAAGTCAAATTGGCATGGTATTCTCAGCAGAACTAGAACTGTATATTAAAGATTTGATTAAACCCTTAAGACCTTTGCAAGATGTTTATATAGCTGATGGCAATATTCCTCATGGTGCTTTTAATCCTTTATCAGAACCGATGATTGGATTTGATCTTAAACGGATTACCTCTGCTTTACCGTCAGAAGATGTTTTATTAACACTATCCAACAACCAAGATAAAATCACTCATTTACCTTGTCAATCTGTTAAGGGTTCTTGGTTTGAAATTGTCATGATGAAAATCCCTTCTGGTTATTCCATTCCCCCACATCAAGGTGAGCAAGAAGAAATCGGATTTATTTTGAATGGAAAATTAGAAATCTCCATAGAAAATGAAGGACAGTTTTTAGAATATGGTCAAATTTATTATGCTCCTTCAAAAGTTTTAAAAAAGGGATATAATTCATCGAAACAAGATATTAATTTGATTAAAATTTTAATTTAGTTCGTTTTATGATTTTAAGTTTAACCTCAAAATGCTAGGACAAAGTTTATGGATTTAGGATTAAAAGATAAAGTGGCTTTGATTACGGGAAGTAGTGCAGGAATTGGGTTTACCATTGCTGAAAAATTAGCAGAAGAAGGCTGTCACTTAATTATTTGTGGTCGCAATTCCCAACGCTTAGAACAAGCTTATCAATCTCTGGCTCAAGCTTATCCTGTCCAAGAAATTCTGCGTTTAGTGGCTGATGTCCATCAAGCTCAAGATTCTGAACAATTAATACAGGACTCTTTAAATCAATATGGCAAAATTGACATTTTAGTCAATAATTCTGAAGGAGCTAACTTTGCTGATAATTTAATTGAAAACCTTTCCGATGAAGATTGGTTAAACGTTTTTCAAGGAAAATTAATGGGTTATATTCGCTTAACCAATTTAGTGTTACCGATTATGAAAAAACAACATTGGGGAAGAATTGTTAATATCATTGGGACATCGGGAAAAGAGCCATCTCCTCGTTTAGTTAAATCGGGTGTTGTCAATGCAGCTTTAATGAATTTTACCAAATCAGTAGCTAGACAAACCGCCCCCTATAATGTTTTAATTAATAGTGTTAACCCCGGCGTTATTGACACCCCTAGACATCGAGAATATTTAGAAATTTATGCCAAAAAGGAGGGAACGACCCCAGATTTAATCCGAGAAGGAATTCTCAGAACAATTCCCATGAATCGAATTGGTACGACTGAAGAATTTGCTAATCTCGTTGTATTTTTAGCTTCAGAATGTGCGAGTTATATAACGGGAATTACTATTCCCCTCGATGGGGGTTTATCCTCATCAGCATTTTAAATTTATATCCATCAAGTAAAAATCAACAACCACAAGGGTCATGAATAGCCAATGTAAATCTCAAATGTTAGACAAATTTGTTCCCTATTATCCGACTAAAGATACTCGTAACTTTCCCATTTTTTCCAGTATTATTAATAAATTTAATATTTGCAGGCTGCAACGCAAATTTAAACAGGAGCTTCAACAACCTTCGGTGATCCTAGTTGATCAAATGGGTAAAGTTGGTTCTGCTAATCCTTATCTTGCTATTAAAAAAACTTTTCCAGAAAAAGCGGTGTATCATGTTCATAATTTAAATCCAGAAATTGTTGCCAAAATTTGGGATAAAATTAATCCTACTAGCGAGGGGGTGGAAGGAACCACAGAGACACAGAGGACACAAAGATCGATCAATCATATTGTAAGTTAAACTTATCACACAGAACCTAGAAGAGCCTTAAAGGTAATTCGTTCTAAGCTTGATTGAAGAAACTCACGCACATTTTTATTTAATCTATTGGGAAAAACAATGGTCACAACTCAACAATCTAGGGTTAGTAAAAAAGATATTGAATCCATTTATCCCCTTTCTCCCATGCAGCAGGGGATGCTATTTCATTCTTTATATAATCCAGAATCAAAGACGTATTTATCACAAATTCAAATCACCTTGCAAGGCAATTTAGATATTAGTGCGTTCCAACAAGCTTGGCAAAAAGTAGTAGATAGACATAGTATTTTACGGACTTGTTTTGCTTGGAAAAAAACCAAACAGCCTTTACAAGTGGTTAGAAAAAATGTCACTTTGCCTTGGTTTAATCAGGATTGGCGATCACATTCTCCCGCCGAACAAGAAACTAAATTTCAGGAATTGTTAATCTCTGATAAAGAGCAATATTTTGAATTAGATAAAGTACCCTTAATTCGATGTCATTTAATTCAAGTCGAAGATCAAAAATATGAATTTATTAATACTGGGCATCATATTTTATTAGATGGTTGGTCAACAGCAATTCTGTTGAAAGAAGTTTTCTATTTTTACGCTGGACTCATCAACTATCGACCCGTCAATTTACCCACACCCCGCCCTTATCAAGACTATATTAATTGGCTACAACAGCAAGATCAAACTGAAGCCGAACGATTTTGGCGAAAAAATCTTCAAGGTTTTACCTCTCCGACCCCATTAGTAGTTGATAAACCCTTAAATCCTCTTGTTACTCAAAGTAAAAATTATCTTGATCAAAAATCAAAACTTTCTCCAGAAATTACCAGTCGTCTGAAATTACTCGCCCAAGAATATCGCCTTACTCTTTCTACCCTAATTCAAGGAGCTTGGGCTTTATTATTGCATCATTATAGTAGTGAATCTGATATTGTATTTGGGGCAACCGTTTCGGGACGACCGCCCAATTTTACTGGGATTGAATCGATGGTGGGGATGTTTTTAAATACCTTACCCGTTCGCATCCAAATTGAGTCTCAACTTGAATTATTAACTTGGTTTCAACAATTACAACAAGAGCATTTAGAACGAGAGCAATATAGTTATAGTTCTCTAATTGATATTCAAAAATGGAGTGAAATTCCCTCCCCTCATTCAGTTTTTGAAAGTTTTGTTGTCTTTGAAAATTTACCCTTTAGCGAAAATGATAGTGATAATTTAGGCGGTTTACAAGTCGGTGAAATGCAAGATTATGGCAATGCTGATTATCCCTTAACGGTTATTGTCACCCCAGGAGAAGCCTTAAGTATTAAAATTATTTATCCTCAAGAACGATTTGAAAATGACACCATTGAACGGATATTAGGTCATTTTAAAACCTTATTAGAAGGAATCGCCATTAATCCCCATCGTCGGATTCAAGACTTACCTTTATTAACGGAAGCTGAACGTCAATTATTATTAATTGAATGGAATCAAACTGCACCCGAAAAACTCCTAAAACAGTGCGTTCATGAATTATTTGAGCAACAAACTCTCAAAACTACTTCAGCCATTGCCGTTGTTTTTCAAGAGCAACAATTAACCTACCAAGAACTGAATGAATCTGCTAATCAATTAGCTCATTATTTACAAAAAATTGGGGTGAGTTTTCAATCCTTAGTCGGGATTTGTTTAGAACGATCTCTTAATATGGTGATTGCCGTTTTAGCGGTGTTAAAAGTAGGCGGTGTTTGTGTTCCCCTAGACCCAACCTATCCTCAAGAAAGACTTTCTTACATCCTGCAAGACACCCAACTTAAATTCTTATTAACTCAAAAAGAGTGTCAATCCCTGTTAAACAGTGAAACCATTTCTCAACGGATTTTATTGGATGAACACGAGTCAGAAATCGCCTTAGAACCCAAGACTAATATTAATATCCCAGTGGGTTTAAACGATTTAGTTTATATTATTTATAGTTCTGGTTCTACAGGTGTGCCCAAAGGGATTATGATCCTGCATCAATCCTTAACCAATATTATTGAGCATCATCAGGCGAAAATGTCACCGGAGAGAAATTTCTTACAATTTGCTCCCTTCAATTTCGATGTTAGCTATCACGAAATGTTTGCAGCCTGGTGTTTAGGAGGAACCTTATTTATTGTTCCAGAAGATGCCCGCTTAGACCTTGCTAAAATAAGTCAATTATTGGCAAATAACCCCATTCATAAAGCGATTTTGCCCGTTACTTTGTTACAACAATTAATTGAAACCTATAGTGAGGAAACCTACTTATTTGCTAACTTGCGTGAAATTATTTCAGCTGGAGAGCAATTACAAATTACTCCAGCGATGATTTCTGCATTCAAGAAACTCGAACATTGTACGCTTTACAATTTTTATGGCCCGACAGAAGCGGATATCGTTACCAGTTATACCTTTGACCCTAATCCTGAGCTTTGGCCGAAGTATATTCCCATTGGTAAACCCGCGATTAATGTGCAAGTTTATATTTTAAATTCCCATCTTCAACCCGTACCTATCGGAGTGACTGGGGAGCTATATGTTGCGGGTGGCGGTTTAGCGCGGGGTTATTTCAACAATCCCCAATTAACCCAAGAAAAATTTATTGCTAATCCCTTTAGCGATAATTCATTGCTGTATAAAACTGGAGATTTAGCTCGTTATTTACCCAATAGAGACATTGAATATTTAGGAAGAATTGATGATGTGGTGAAAGTTAGAGGTTATAGAATTGAATTAGGGGAAGTAGAAACTATTTTAAATCAACATCCTCAAATTGCCCAAGCCCTTGCTACAGTTCAGGGAGAAACCGCCAGAGAAAAATATTTAGCCGCTTATTTTATTCCCCGTCCAGGTGAAACCGTAAACCAAGTTGAATTACGTCATTTCCTTGAAAACTGGCTACCCGATTATATGATTCCCTCTGCTTTTGTGGTGATGGAATCTTTTCAACTCAGTCCTAACGGTAAAGTTGATCGAAAAGTCTTACCAATACCCGATAAAAACCCCTTATCGTTAACTCAAAATTATGTCGCTCCTCGAACTGCAATTGAAGAAGTTTTAGCGGTAATTTGGGCAGAAATTTTAGAAGTCGAACGAGTTGGGATTGAAGACGATTTCTTTCTGTTAGGTGGGCATTCTTTAAAAGCGATTCAACTGATTAGTAAAATCCGTCAAACCTTAGAAATTGAAATTTCTGTGCGTCAACTTTTTAATCACTCAACCATCAGCCAATTAACTCAAGTCATGGTTGAATTAGTGGGGAATGAAGGGTTACTAAATGAAATTGCCGTAACGGTTCAAGAAATTTCTAGACTTTCACCAGAAGAAGTTCAAGCTTTATTATCTCAAAGCTGAACCTAAATGAATTAAACTTTCTATAGTGGACATTGATTTAAACTGAAGGAAAAAAATGACAAATCATCTCTTTGATTTAACAGGTAAAGTTGCAATTATCACGGGTGCTGCCCGAGGAATTGGTCGGGTATTAGCCCAAGGATTAGCACAAGCTGGAGCTAAGGTGGTAATTGGTGATATTAATCAAGTTGGTGCTGAACAAACGGTTCAACTGATTCAAGAAGCAGGAGGCGAAGCCATGGCAATTGAGACCGATGTTCGTCAACGTCAAGCTTGTCAGAATTTAATTAACCAGGCGGTTGCTCATTATGGTCAACTCGATATTATGGTCTGTAATGCAGGAGTTGAAATTCTCAAAAACACTGATGAATTAGAGGAATTTGAATGGGATCAGGTTATTAATGTTGACTTAAAAGGTTATTTTAATTGCGCTCAACTAGCAACCAAACAAATGATCAAACAAGGAACAAAGGGATCAATTATTATGAATTCTTCTATCTGTGCTTTCGTTGCTGTTCCCAAATCTTCAGGAGCATATAGCGCCGCAAAAGGTGGTGTCAATCAATTAGTAAAATCCCTAGCGGTCGAATTAGCTAGTCACAAAATTCGAGTCAATGCTTTTGCACCGGGGTATATGAATAATATGATGGAAGGAACAGAAGGTTTACGTTCAACTTCCGATGAAATGGACGAATTATATACTAGAATTCCCATGAAACGAACCGGAGATTTAGAAGAGTTAATTGGCCCTGTCGTGTTTTTAGCGTCCGCAGCTTCCTCTTATGTAACTGGAGCAATTTTAATGGTAGATGGAGGTTATACTGCTATTTAGCATCAATAATTAAACAATTTTTAGGTTGATTTGTATCCATGAAACCAACCTAAAATCACTAAATTAAATAAATCCTATTAACTCATGTCAAAAATGAACGATAATTCTCAAGACAAACAAAAATTACTGAAGCTATTACTACAAAAAAAAGGAATCGGTTTAAAAACGAATACAATACCGACTAGAAATCCGTCTCAACTTGTACCGCTTTCTTTTTCCCAAGAACGACTTTGGTTTTTGTACCAATTAGAAGCTCAAGGCTATACCTATAATATGGCGTTTCGCTTTCAAATTGAAGGGAATTTGGATATTGATATCTTTAGAAAAGCTTTAGAAACTATTATGCAACGTCATGAATTGTTGCGAACTTGTTTTCAAGAAGTTGACGAAATTCCCCGACAAATTATTAAACCGAAAATTCAGTTAAATTTGCCTTTAGTGGATTTACAGTCCTTATCTTCTAGGGAACAAACTCAAGAATTAGAGCGATTAACTGAACAAGAAATTTATACTCCCTTTGACTTAACCCAAGCTCCTTTAATGCGGACTTTTTTGGTTAAATTAAAAGCTGACTCTTATCTTTTATTTTTGAGTTTACACCATTCTATTTTTGATGGCTGGTCAATGAAAGTTTTACTACAAGAACTTTCTCATTTATATGAAGCTTTTTTACAAAAACAATCTAATCCTTTACCCGATTTACCTATTCAATATGGTGATTTTGCCGTTTGGCAAAGACAACAGTTACAAGGAGATAAACTCACCCAGGAAGTTAATTATTGGCAACAACAATTAACCGGAATTCCACCCTTATTAGAAATTCCCACTGATCATCCTCGTCCTCCCATACAAACGTTTAAAGGCAATAATTGTACATTTAAACTAAGTCCAGAATTAAGCCAACACCTGAAAAATATTAGCCAAACGTCAACCGCTACTTTGAATATGACGCTGTTAACGGCGTTTAATGTTTTATTATATCGCTATAGCCGTCAAGAAGATATTGTGATTGGGATTCCCAGTGGCAATCGACATTTTCCTGAAATTGAACCCTTAATTGGTTGCTTTGTTAATACCTTACCCATTCGGACTCAGTTTAAAGAAAATCTCTCATTTCAAGCTTTATTAAATCAAGTTAAACAAGCATTTTTAGAAGCTTATGAACATCAAGATTTACCCTTAGAAAAGGTGGTGGAAGTGGTAAATCCTGAACGAAATATAAGTTATAGTCCTTTATTTCAAGTGATGTTTTCTTGGGAAGATATGCTGCACATTAATCATTTTTCGATGGCGGATTTAAAATTAACTCCCGTTACGATGAATGCTTTAATTGCTCAATTTGATTTAACCTTAGCCATGCAAGAAACGGCGGAGGGTTTAGTCGGCTCTTTTGATTATAATTGCGCGTTGTTTAATCAAGACACGATTGAACGCATGATTACCCACTTTCAAACCTTGTTAGAAGGAATTGCCATTAATCCTGAACAATCGATTGAATTATTACCTATTTTACCTTTATCAGAACAAAAGTTATTAGCTCAATGGAATCAGACTAATATTGCTGAAAATCCAAAGGTTTGTATTCATGAATTATTTGAACATCAAGTTTTAAAAAATCCAAATGGGATCGCAATAGAATGGTGCAGGGAAAAAATCACCTATCAAGACTTAAATTATCGTGCCAATCAATTAGCTCATTATCTCCAATCTAAGGGGGTTAAAGTTGAATCGTTAGTGGGAATTTGTTTAGAACAATCTGTATCTATTATTATCAGTTTTTTGGCAATTCTTAAAGTGGGTGGTACTTATCTTGTTCTAGCTCCCAATTATCCCCAAGAGCGTTTAAACTATATCTTAAATGATGCTCAAGTCTCGGTATTAATCACTCAAAATACCTTCGTTAATTTATTCCGTGATCATCAAGCAGAAGTGGTTTGTCTGGATACTGAAGAAAGCTCAATTGCTAGTCAAAGCAAAAACAATTTAGTTAACCCTATTCAGCCAAATAATTTAGCTTATATTATTTATACCTCTGGTTCAACAGGCACTCCTAAAGGGGTTATGATTGAACATCAAAGTTTAGTTAATCATAGTTTAGGAATCATTAAAGTCTATGATTTAACAAGTCGTGATCGAATTTTACAATTTGCTTCTTTTACCTTTGATGTAGCTGCTGAAGAAATTTATCCAACTTTTTTAACGGGTGCAACTTTAGTTATGCGTCCTGCATTAATGTTCCCTTCTTTAGCTGATTTTACTCAATTTATTCAGCAAAAGTGTTTAACAGTCATTAATCTTCCGGCTACTTATTGGCATGAATGGGTATTAGATTTATCTCAAACTTTAATAACCTTACCTGAAACCCTACGCTTAGTGATTACAGGAAGTGAAGAAGTATTACCAGAGCGATTAATATTATGGCAAAAAATACTATCAAATAGTCAACGAGAAGATATCACTTGGTTGAATGCTTATGGTCCGACAGAAGCGACGATAACCAGCACAGTTTTTAATCCCAATTTCATTCATAAAATTGCTCAAATTCATTCTGTTGCCATTGGTAAACCGATTACAAATACACAGGTTTATATTTGTGATCGCTATTTGCAACAAGTCCCCATTGGAATACCAGGAGAACTGTTAATTGGAGGTTTAGGTTTGGCCAAAGGTTATCTCAATCGCGATGATTTAACCCGTGAAAAATTTATTACTCATGCTTTTAATTCATCAGAATATCAACGTTTCTATAAAACTGGAGATTTAGCTCGTTATTTACCCGATGGAAATATAGAGTTTTTAGGACGCATTGATAATCAAGTTAAAATTCGAGGGTTTCGTATTGAAATTGGCGAAATTGAAGCCGTATTAACTGAATACCCAGATGTCCGAGCGACGGCGGTAATTGTTCGAGAAGATCAAACAAATAATAAACAATTAGTGGCTTATATTGTGACAAAATATCCATCCATTGATCCTGCAAAATTGCGGAGTTTTCTTAAACAGAAATTACCAGATTATATGATTCCAGCTTTCTTTGTACAGCTTCAAGAATTGCCCTTAATGAGCAGTGGGAAAATTGATCGTAACGCTTTACCCGCACCCACCGAAAGTCAGTATCAAAAAACGATGATTACACCCCGAACAGCTACGGAAAAAATTGTTGCTGAGATTTGGCAAGATGTTTTAGGGTTAAAGCAAATTAGTATTTTCGATAATTTCTTTGACTTAGGTGGTCATTCTTTAAAAGCTGCCCAAGTGATTTCTCGACTGCGAGAACAATTAGCTATTAATATTCCTTTAAACTATCTTTTTTCAGAACCGACGGTAGCAGGATTATCCTCTAATTTAGACTTGAATTTATCTGATACAATTGAGAGTGATCAAATCCCAGATTGGCAAGTCGAAATTGCCCTAGATCCCACCATTCAACCGCCGAATATTCTGACTTTCTTTCCTCAGAAACCTGCTGATATTTTGCTAACAGGAGCTACGGGTTTTCTCGGAATTCATTTATTAGCTGAATTGTTGGACAAAACAGAAGCTAATATTCATTGTTTAATTCGAGACAAAAGTTTAGAACAAGCTCAAGCGAAAATTTACCAGAAATTAAAAACCTTTCAATTATGGGATGAACAGAAAAGCTCTCGTATTATTCCTGTTATTGGTGATTTATCCCAAAAACGTTTAGGAATGTGTGAACCTGATTTTCTGGAATTAGCCAATCAAATTGATGTGATTTATCATAATGGAGCTTGGGTTAATGCAATTTATCCCTATTCAATACTGAAACCCACTAATGTTTTAGGAACAGCAGAAATCTTGAGATTAGCCTGCTTAATTAAAACCAAACCTGTCCATTTTGTCTCGACGATTTCTGTTTTTTCCCCCAGTTATGCTCAAGGAAACTTAATTCAAGAATCTGATCCCCTGGGTATAAATCATGGACTCAATGCCGGTTATACTCAAAGTAAATGGGTCGCTGAAAAATTAATCATGGAAGCTGGAAAACGGGGACTTCCGATGACAATTTTCAGAGCATCTCGAATTATTGGACATAGTAAAACTGGAATTTGTAATAGAGAAGATTTGTTTTGTCGTATGATTAAAGGCTGTATTCAATTAGGAATGATTCCTGATTTTGGCGATAGTACAGAAGACCTCACTCCTGTGGATTATGTGAGTGGTGCAATTATACATTTAGCCAGTCAAGAAAGCTCTTTAGGGAAAGCATTTCATTTGTTGAATTCTCACCCAACCTTAAATCGTGACTTATTTGATTGTGTTCGGGAAATGGGTTATCCGTTGCAGTTGGTTTCTTTTGAAAAATGGCGATCACATTTAACAGAACAATGTAAAATTAATACAGATAATGCTTTATCTCCGGTGTTAGATAATTTTTCAGATGAAAATTTATCCGCAGGTTATCCCCCCCAGTTTGATGCTCAAAATACGGTAATGGGGTTAAAGGGTACGGCCTTTAATTTTCCCCCGATTGATCACAAATTGTTAAAAAAATATTTTGAATATTTTACTAAAAGTGGGTTTTTAACACAATAAATGTCGATTTTATCACACCTCTAAATTCAAAAATCCAGATCATGAATTCCACGAGTTCAATCTTATGTTTAACTTAAAACATAAATTATATTTATTAATTTCAAAATTTTTAGAAGAACAAGAACGGATCGAAAAACATAAAAAACTTTCCGACAATGCTACATTTCACAGTTCCGTCAAATTTATCGGAAAGTGTATAAACTATAGGGAGGATAAAACTCTAATTCAAATTGGAGAGAATACAGTAATTATCGGAGAATTAGCTATATTTCCTTATGGTGGAAAAATAGAAATAGGGAGAAATTGTTATATTGGTGAAGGAACTCGAATTAGATCAGCTACTTCTATCAAAATTGGAAACGAAGTTATAATTTCCGATGATGTCAGTATTTATGATACCGATGCTCATTCATTAAATTATGTTTTAAGACAGAAAGAATTTATGGAAGTACTCATTTTGAATAATCTGATTAAGGATGCTGAGGATGTTGATATACAATCTGCACCCGTGGTGATAGAAGATCATGTTTGGATTGGATTTAATGTTGCGATTCTTAAAAGGGTTAGGATTGGGAAAGGAGCAATTATTGGAGCAGGTTCTGTGGTGACACAAGATGTAGAACCTTTTACCATCGTTGCAGGTAATCCTGCCAAAATTATCAAACGATTATGAATCTGATTCAATTCGGTTAATATTCATTCCTGATCTGTAGAAAATCCAGAAAATAGTAATAATATAATTTCTGATAACAATGCAGATTTTTATGGTATGCTGAATTAATGTCTAACTCAAGAGATAGACATTCAAAGTTATAATGTCACCATTTTAGCCCAAGGAGAATCCTATGAATGTTGCAGAAAAAACCTCAGATAGTATAAATCTCAAAGAAGATACCCGAACTTTCAATCAATCTCTTCAAGAATTTTTAAGATTTATTCAAGTTTATTGGTATCCGAAAGAACACCAGGATAGAGCTTTTTCGCAGATTATTCGTTCCTGGGGAATGCTCGTTTTATTGTTTTTATTATTAGTGGGATTAGTAGGTCTTAATGCGTTTAATAGTTTTGTTTTTAGAGACTTAATTACCTTCACAGAAGCTAGGGATGTAGAAAAATTAACTCATCTTGTCATTATTTATGGGATTACCCTAGGCAGCATGACGTTTTTCGGAGGATTGTCCAAGTTTCTTAAACAACTAATTGCGCTGGATTGGTATCAATGGATCAATAGTAGTATCTTGCAAAAATATTTTAAAAATCGTGCTTATTATCAAATTAATTTTAAAGGGGATATTGAAAATCCAGATCAACGTTTATCCCAAGAAATTCAACCCATTGCCAGAACAACGATGGACTTTTTAACAACCTGCGTCGAAAAACTCATGGAGATGATGGTTTTTATTGTCATCCTTTGGTCAATTTCTAGAACCATTTCTATAGTGCTTTTGGTTTATACGATTATTGGAAATATTCTTGCTACCTATATTACTCAACAATTAAATAAAGTCAGTAAACAACAATTAGAAACCGAAGGAACCTATAAATACGCCATTACTCATGTTCGGACTCACGCCGAATCAATTGCATTTTTTAGAGGGGAAGAAAAAGAGTTAAATATTATTCAAAGGAAGTTCAATCAGGTGATTAAAATTATAATTGAAAAAATTAATTGGGAAAGAAACCAAGAATTTTTTAACCGCGGCTATGAATCCATTGTTCAAATCTTCCCCTTCTTAATTGTCTCCCCATTATATATTAGTGGTAGAATTGAGTTTGGACAAGTTAACCAAGCCAGCTATTGTTGCTATTTCTTTTCCACAGCCTTATCCGTGTTAGTCGATGAATTTGGACGCTCCGGTGAGTTTATTAATTATATTGAACGTTTAGAAGATTTTTCCCAAGCTTTAGAGGGTGTAAGCGAACAAACCAACCCAGTTAATACCATTCAAGTCATTGAAGATAACAATCTAACTTTTGAGGATGTCACCTTACAAACTCCCGATGCCGCTAAAGTGATTGTCGAACATTTATCCCTATCCGTTGAACCAGGGAAAGGTTTATTAATTGTTGGGCCAAGTGGTCGAGGAAAAAGTTCTCTTTTACGCGCTATTTCTGGGTTATGGAATACAGGGACAGGTCATTTGATGCGACCTCCCCTCGACGATTTATTATTTTTACCCCAACGTCCTTATATCATTTTAGGAAACTTGCGCGAACAGCTAATTTATCCTCAAACGACAACGGAGATGAGTGAATCCCAATTAAAAGAAATCTTACAAGAAGTTAACCTGCAAGATGTTCTTAATCGCATCAAAAATTTTGATGAGGAAGTGGATTGGGAAAATATTTTATCTTTAGGAGAACAACAGCGTCTAGCCTTTGCGCGACTATTCGTTAATCAGCCAGATTTTGTGATTTTAGATGAAGCCACCAGTGCTTTAGATTTAAAAAATGAAGATCATTTATATAAACAGTTACAACAAACTGGCAAGACCTTTATTAGTGTCGGACATCGAGAAAGTTTGTTTAACTATCATCAAAGGGTTTTGGAACTTTCCGAGGATTCTACTTGGCGTTTAATGAGAATGGCAGACTATCATCCATCAGCAGTGATTGCAACTCATTCTAACAATGACCAAACCGTTGATGAAACGATAGAAATTGTCTCTGAAATTAACAATCAAGACAATTTTACCCATCAAGAAATGCAAAAACTGACCAACTATAGCTTAAGTACCATCAAAAATAAAGCCAGTCGAGGTCAAATAATTGTTGCCAATGATGGCATGAGCTATCGTTATGACAAAACCCTTGATATTGCCAAATGGGTGAGAGTTTAGCTTCTCAGGGGGATTAAAATCCCCCTGGACTTAAATAACTGGGATTTTCCTGTAGGGAAGTATCGAAGGGATTAGGTAAATCTTGGGTGCGAATTAAAGGGCCAGACTGTTGCTGCTGCATGACATCATAGTATAAAGTTTCGGTCAATTTAGCATCCCTAGTAATCAGATTATCGAAATAGGAACCTTGGGGAAAAGTACGCCAACCAAAAAGAGAGTTTAACTGTCCTAAAATGTTGGTGTAGTCGTAGAAACGACCCGTATTGTTATTAACAGCGCGGTTAAACAAACCGGGGATATTATTAAATCCTACCGCCGTATCGGGAGAGGGGACAAGTTGCAATTGTTGGGTTTTTACCGGTGCAGGATTGGTGGCGGGTGAACTTTCGGCGATCGCAATAGGCGAACTCAACCAGACTAAACCGGTTAAACAAAACAGGGAAGGAAGTAAAAACTTAGCGCGCATGGGTAAAAATCTCCTCACAGGGATAGGGTTAATTAAAAAATTGCTTCAATGGGATGAGAAAGAAATCAATACTAGCGATCGAGTCAATATATAATGACTTTTGGCTTAATTGTAACTGAAATTTTGGAGTCAGTCAGGCTCCCAATCCTGAAAATATGGCTAATTCCTCGGTGGCGAATCTCGATACTGCTTCCCTGCGTCAATTTCTCCTCGATGCTCTTGTCCGTCTTGCCTATGGAGAGGGAGATTTCACCCTGTCTTCAGGACAAAAAAGCAGCTACTATATCAACGGTAAACAAGTTACCCTCAATGCTGAGGGAGCTTTAGCCGTGGGGCGTTTATTGCTGTCCCTACTGCCTCCAGATACCCAAGCGGTGGCAGGATTAACCCTAGGCGCGGATCCGATTGTCAGTGCCGTTATTGTGGTATCTGCCTACGAAAATCGCCCGATTCCAGCTTTAATCGTCCGTAAAGAGGCAAAAGGTCACGGTACTATGGCTTATATCGAGGGGCCGACTTTAAACCCCGGTGCCGCGGTGGTTGTCCTCGAAGATGTGGTGACAACGGGGAAAAGTGCCATGGTAGCGGTAGAAAGATTACGCAATGCGGGTTATCAAGTAGATTTAATCATTGCTTTGGTGGATAGAGAACAAGGAGGGGCGGAATTTTACCAATCTCAGGGAATACAGTTTCAAGCTTTGTTTTCGATTCGGGATCTACAGGCGGCTTATCAGAAAAAATAGCCGCGATTGGCGAGAAACGCTCGATAACTGGGTTTTAACAGTGGGTAAAACTTAGCTGTATTTTTTTCCTGTGAATAATTGGTAACTAACTGAGGTTGTCGGCGCTAAGAAACAGATGAGAACATTGATAGATTCAGAGTCTAACTATTGACTAATACCTATTCTCGGACGGGGAATCAAGATTGCTTGACTCTCTTGGCTGCTAATGAGTTGAAGCCTTTGTCACTTTACTGATAACCCTCAGACCGACTAACTGTATACTAGGCTATAAGATTTGCTTAAAAATCTTCAGACCATGCCGAACTATTGACAGTACAGCGATCGCCAAATATGAATCAAGGCATAGATTTACAAGAAAGTTTCATTAAATCCCTAACAGACTTGGGATTAAGTGGAGGACTGGCTAAAGCGATTTGGATGCCTTTACCCATGTTCCTGATGATTATTGCCGCCACAGTGGGGGTTTTAGTCTGCGTCTGGTTAGAAAGGAAAATTTCCGCCGCCGTCCAACAGCGTATCGGGCCGGAATACGCAGGCCCCTTGGGCGTTTTACAACCGGTCGCCGACGGTCTGAAATTAGTCTTTAAAGAAGATGTCGTCCCCGCTAAGGCTGACCCCTGGTTATTCCTCTTTGGGCCGATTTTGGTGGTGATGCCGGTGTTTGTCTCCTACCTCATCGTCCCCTTCGGTCAAAATCTGGTGATTACTGACCTAAACGTGGGTATCTTTTTATGGATTTCCTTGTCCAGTATTGCCCCCATTGGTTTATTAATGGCGGGTTATGCCTCGAATAATAAGTATTCCTTGCTGGGAGGCCTGCGGGCGGCGGCGCAATCGATTAGTTATGAAATTCCCTTGGCTTTATCGGTATTAGCGATTGTGATGATGTCTAATAGTCTCAGTACCATTGATATTGTCGAACAACAATCCGGTTATGGCATTTTAGGCTGGAATATCTGGCGCCAACCGGTGGGTTTTCTGATTTTCTGGATTGCCGCTTTAGCTGAGTGTGAACGTCTGCCTTTCGATTTACCAGAAGCGGAGGAGGAATTAGTCGCCGGTTATCAAACCGAATACGCGGGGATGAAATTCGCTCTCTTTTATGTGGGTTCCTACGTTAACCTCGTGCTGTCGGCCCTAGTTTTCGCCGTCCTCTATCTTGGTGGTTGGGAATTTCCTATCCCCGTCAATGCTGTGGCCGGCTGGTTGGGAGTTAGTGAAACCAATCCTTGGCTACAAATTATCACCGCTTCCCTAGGGATTACGATGACGGTATTAAAAGCCTATTTTCTCATCTTCATCGCTATTCTCTTGCGTTGGACTGTACCCCGGGTTCGCATTGACCAATTACTCGATTTAGGCTGGAAATTCCTCCTACCGGTATCTTTAGTTAACCTACTACTTACCGCCGCCCTAAAACTAGCTTTTCCCTTTGCTTTTGGCGGTTAATTCCCGTTTTTGCCCTGTTAACCTACTATACCTCTGACCATCATGTTTAACATCCTCAAACAAGTCAGCGATTACGCCAAAGGTAGCATTCAAGCGGCGAAATACATCGGCGAAGGTTTATCCGTTACCTTCGACCATATGCGTCGTCGTCCGATTACCGTCCAGTATCCCTACGAAAAGTTAATTCCCTCGGAACGTTATCGGGGTAGAATTCACTTTGAGTTCGATAAATGTATCGCTTGTGAAGTTTGTGTGCGAGTTTGTCCGATTAATTTACCAGTAGTGGATTGGACTTTTAACAAGGAAATTAAAAAGAAAGAACTCAAACACTACAGTATCGATTTTGGGGTCTGCATTTTCTGCGGTAATTGTGTGGAATACTGTCCGACTAATTGCCTATCGATGACCGAAGAATACGAACTAGCGACCTATGATCGTCATGAATTAAACTATGATAACGTCGCCCTAGGCCGTTTACCCTACAAAGTCACCCAAGACCCGATGGTAACACCTCTGAGGGAATTAGGTTATCTGCCTAAAGGTGTCATCGAACCCCACGATTTACCCGCCGGTAGTCAACGCGCCGGTAAACGTCCGGAAGAAATTACCGATTAATTAGCAGTTAGCTATCAGCCGTCAGCCGTCAGCCTTCAGAAGCTGATAACTAATAATTAATAACTCTCAAACATAAAAGGAGATGAAACTACTGTGAATTTAGCCGAGGGCGTTCAAATAGTATCTTTTGGCATTTTAGCAGCCCTAGTAATCGGGACAGCTTTAGGCGTGGTACTATTATCTAATATCGTTTATTCCGCCTTTTTATTGGGCGGTGTTTTTATCAGCATTTCGGGTTTATATCTCTTACTAAATGCTGATTTTGTAGCGGCGGCACAAATTCTAATTTATGTGGGTGCAATTAACGTTTTAATTCTCTTTGCTATTATGCTTGTTAATAAGCAAGAGGACTTTTCTGCTATTCCTAAACGTTGGATTCGTCAGGCATCTACTGCTTTAGTTTGTGTGGGTTTATTTGTACTGTTATCGACCATGGTTTTAATCACACCTTGGTCAATTTCTAGCACTTCTCCCGCAGTAGTGACTAACACTTTAGTAGAAATCGGTAAGCATTTCTTTAGTGATTTCTTGCTACCCTTTGAATTAGCTTCCGTGCTATTATTAATGGCCATGGTCGGAGCAATTATTTTAGCTCGTCGTGACCTTATCCCCACCCTGAAAGCTGAAGAACCTACGGCCACAGCTTTAACATTACCCGAACGACCTAGAGAATTAACCGCCCCTAAATAAGACCAAAAAAAGAGGTATCATGCAGATTCAGTTAGAGTATTATTTGTTATTAGCGGCGGCTTTATTTTGTATCGGAATTTATGGTTTAGTCACCAGTCGCAATGCTGTCCGGGTTTTAATGTCGATCGAATTGATGCTCAATTCCGTTAACATTAACTTAATGGGTTTTTCCAACTATCTTGACCCCGCTAATATCCGAGGCCAAATTTTTACTATTTTCGTGATTACCGTAGCGGCAGCCGAGGCAGCCATGGGTTTAGCGATTATCCTGACTATCTATCGTAACCGCGACACCATCGATATGGAACAGTTTAATCTGCTCAAATGGTAAGCTTTTAAATATTTACCCCCCCTCTCTCCCTTTTCTGGGGAGAGTTTTTTTTGGCCAATTTTCCCTGTTAACGGGGATAAATCTCGGTGACAACTCGATCGGGCGAGCTACTGGTAACAACAATGTTATTATCTTCTAAAGTGCCGATCGCTTTATCGCCAGTGAGATTAAATTTTGGTTCCTGTTGTTCATAGATAATATTCCCCTCGGCCTCGACAATTTTTTCCGACATTTTCCAAGTTAAGATCTGACTATACAATTGCGCCCCAGTTTTCTGATTAATCCCCTTAACCCCATCCTTGAGATAAGCGATGCGATTGCCTAATTCCACCACCACACGATTACCAGTAATAGTGATTTGATCTTGATATTGAAAAATTTCCGTGGGGCGATCGGACGTTAGGGTACGATTTTGATAGTTCCAAATTGCCTGAGAACCAGAAATCTGTAAAGGTGGTTCTAAAGAGCGATATTCGAGGTTTTCTTGCAGGATAACCTGATTATTTTTTCTTTCCCAACGACCGCCGATAGCAGTAAGGCGATCGATAATAGTTTTATCAATATAGCGATCAAAAGCGACTTTTTGATCGGTACTAATGACCTGTTGCGGAATTTCCCAGTACAGGCGCTCGGTTTGCAGGACGACACGAGATTCCTTGGCGGTAGCCACCACTTGACCTTGTAATTCTAGTTTTTCTTGGCGCGTATCGTAGCGTCCTTGGCGGGCCTTGGCTTCTAGTTGTAGATGACTACCTTTGATCCCTTTGGGGGAGATTAAAATACCTTCCTTGGGTAGCCAACGCAATTCCGGCGCGTTAATAATGGCCTTATTGCGGGGATCTACAGCCACAATATTATCTTTGAGGAGAATTTCCTGGCCTTCCTTATAAACTTCACCGCGGTCAGCACTAACCTGTAAAACTACTTTCCCATCTTGATAGATATTACCCTTGATATTTTCCAGACGGGCGATTTTTTGGTCTTGGGTGTAGGTAGCTTTTTTGACCTGAATTTTCCAGAGGGGTTGTCCCGAGGGGTTAGCCTGTTCTAAGGTGGCATTATTGAGAATTAAGCGGCCAGTTTCCTCGATTTTAGGCGATTCTGTCGGCGAAATTGTCGGCGGATCGGGAGGTTGACAGGCTGTTAATCCCAGCAAACCGATTAGAAGGGCAGCCCCGCGCCCAATTGATAGTTTTAATTGTAACCGCTGCCTCAATTTCGATTGCTCCGCTGCTATTTTCTCTCCTCCCAGTGTAGGGTAAGGGGTCGCCCCTTGACCGGTTGAAAGTAGTTTACTCGCTACTTTTGCTAGGAAAAACCCCCGGTTGAACGGTGAGAGTTTGTTGTTTACCCCTGCGGTTAATCTCGATTTCCAGATTACCACCGATCGCACTGGTTTCTACACCTTGCTGCACATCCGAAGCGGTTTTAACGGGGTTTCCTGCCACAGTTTCGATGATATCACCCGGTTGCATTCCGGCCTTTTGAGCGGGGGAATTTTCCACCACTCGCAGGACGATTACCCCTTCATTTTGGTCAATATTAAAGCTTAATTCTTTAGTTTCATTCAATTGCTGCCGTAATTCTGGGTTTAGCGTCACCATCTGGATACCGATGTAGGGATGTTCCGCTTTACCCTTGCTAGATAGCTGTCCCGCCACTTTTTGGGCGGTTTCGATGGGAATGGCAAACCCTAAACCCTGAGCATCGGCCCGAATTGCCGTATTAATGCCGATAACTTCCCCCTTGGCGTTCAGCAACGGGCCGCCGGAATTGCCGGGGTTAATAGCGGCATCGGTTTGGATAAAACGAACCCGTTTATCGGGAACCCCCACTTCGCTGCTAGTCCGGCCCAAGGCACTAATAATGCCCACCGTAACAGTATTATCTAAGCCTAGGGGATTGCCAATAGCGATCGCCCACTCCCCGGGGATTAAAGTTTCGGCCTTGCCAAAAGTCACCGTCGGTAAATTTTTCGCCTCAATTTTCACCAGGGCCACATCGGTCATATTGTCAACTCCCAGGACTTTACCCTGATAGGTTTGACCGTTTTTCAGAGTCACTTTTACTTGGGTTGTCCCTTCCACCACATGGGCATTAGTCAAAAGTAGTCCATCTGTACTAACAATAAACCCGGAACCAGTTCCCCGTTCCAAATGCTCCCTGGGAATCGGCACTTCATTACCAAAAAAGCGCCGAAAAAAGGGCTGTTTAAATTCTTCGGGAATTTGGTCGGCCACTTCCCGGGCCGAGTCAATCCGCACCACCGCCGGCCCGACTTTCTGCACGGCCTGGGCGATAAAATTAACATTACCGTCGGTTTGGGGAATAACAGGAAGAGAGAGGGAAGCGGGGAGGATTGCCGGCGGTTTATTTACCTCTAGGGGTGCTTTTCTGCTTAAATACTGATTTCCTAGCACACCCACAGTACCACCTAGGGCGAGTAATCCCAGTGAAATCCCCAATCTTGTCAATAAACCCATAAGCTCTAGCCCTAAAATGTCGTGTGCGGTAGAATCGGCCCCAAACTTACCTATATTATAGGCTGTCTTTTTCAAAGACGAACCCCTGGGGCAGATAAAGGCTTTTTGTATTTGATGGCAGTGGCAATCACGTTGATTAAGCGTTTCTCCTAAAGGTGAAGTGTAACCTATATTTGGCATCGTCTCCGCGCTCTGGTCTGCTGACTCCCCAAAAAGAAAATTTCGTATTCTACTATTAAGATAACTGCTGTAAGAATACTTCCCTGTAATCAAGTGGCTAAAACTTAACTCAGATGCTACATTTTCTGGAAATCTATTGGCTTTAAATATTGACAAAATTCTCGAAGCGTAATATGATGTTTTCAAATATTTCAAGCCTGAGTTTATGAATGATAATTTAAAGCTGGTTAATACACCTGAAGATAAATTTTATTGTCTCGACCCGAAGACATCTAATTTATTGGAAAATCTGCGAGATTTGGCGAGTGCTTATCCCGGAATCGACGATAAAATGATTCATCCGGGGGATGTTTGCTTTGATATTGGTGCCAATATTGGCACTTTTTCAACTTTAGCGGCCCGTTTATCATCCCCTGAAGGACGGGTATTTGCCTTTGAGCCTTGTCCAGGAATTCATCAAATTCTCTTGGAAAACCTGCGATTGAATAATGTTTCACATTTAGTACAAGTACAAACTGATGTTATTAGTGATACTCAAAAAAAATTTTCTATAAAAAAAGCCCCTAAAAACATGGGAGCTACCCGCTTTATTGAATCATCAGAGGTGGAAGGAGAACTATTTACTTCCACAACCTTAGATTTTTGGATAGAAAATAATTTGCATCTAAAACAGTGTGATTTTATTAAAATAGATGTGGAAGGAATGGAGATTAAAGTTCTTCAGGGAGCCAGGAAGACTTTAAAACAGTATCACCCCATGTTATATATTGAAGTTTGTTCACCCCATTACGAAAAATATGGATTTAAAATTGAGCAATTGCAAGAATTTTTAGCAGAAATTGGCTACCATTTCTTTCGTTATTTCGCTCCTGCGCCTTTTCTCACTAGCGATCTACGTCGCCTCCATTCTCTTAACCAAGGTTCTTATTTTTATAATTTAATCGCCATTCACCCTAGCAGTCCTCGCTATCCTCAAAAATACAATTCTACACAAGAAGCTTTCCTGTTTATGATTGAGGAAAAATCAACAATTACTTATAGTGAATTACGCAGAAAATTTCCGATCAGAACTACAATTAAAAAACTTGTTAGGGGAGAAAAAAAGCCAGAATAAACTGAGATTTACCCCCACTGGGAGACTAATTAGGGAACTTACCCCGTTTACTGGTCTTCTTTTAGGGGTAAAATCACGAAACAGCTATAAGAATCTCACTTCATGCAATTGTTTGATCGCATCCGTTTAGGGATAGCCGTAGCGGTGGCTAAAACCGTTACTGCTGTGGTTAAAGGACTCCGTTTAGGGGCCGCCAGCGTCTTGCCGGGGGAAATTGCCCGTCGTCTCCATCCCCGTTTGTTGCCGCTACTTTGTGGGCAAGTCCGACGGGGGGTAATTTTGGTGGTTGGCACGAATGGAAAAACTACCACTTCCCTACTGCTAAGAACTATTCTAGAGCGTCAGGGGGCAAAAGTCACCCATAATACCACTGGGGCAAATTTAATTAATGGTTTAATCACTGCTTTATTAGCCGATGCTAATTTATTCGGCACTTTAAAGGCTGATTATGCCATTTTAGAAGTGGATGAAAATATTCTCCCTTTGGTTTTAAAAGATTGTCGTCCTCGCGCTATTCTAGCTCTTAATTTGTTTCGCGATCAACTCGATCGCTATGGGGAAGTGGATACAATTAGTCGCCGTTGGCAAGGGGCCATATCTCCCCTACCCACCGATACTTTAGTGATTCTCAATGCTGATGATCCGACTCTTTCCCATTTGGGTCAACAACTGCCCCAAAGAGTTGTATATTTTGGCTTAAGTGAGCCAGAATTATATCTAGAAGAAATTCCCCACGCTGTCGATTCTATTTACTGTCCTAAATGTGGTGCTTCTTTGGATTATCGCGGGGTTTATCTCTCCCATTTAGGGGATTTTAGTTGTCCTAGTTGTGGCTTTAAAAAGAGTAATCCTGCTTTTCATAGTCACGATTGGCCGCAGATTTTAATCGGTGTTTATAATAAATATAATACTTTGGCGGCGGGTTTAGTAGCCCAGGAATTAGGGATTAAAGATCGAGAAATTTTTGAGACAGTTCAGGGTTTTAAAGCGGCTTTTGGTCGAGCGGAAGAATTAGAAATTGAGGGTAAAAAAGTTAGGATTTTACTGTCTAAAAATCCCGTGGGTATGAATGAAACAATTCGCGCAGTGGCTGATATTTTACAGAAAGAAAAGTCTTCTACTACTCTCTTAGTTCTCAATGATCGCATCCCCGACGGGACGGATGTTTCTTGGATTTGGGATGTGGATACGGAAAAATTAACCCGTTTGGGAACAACTTTAGTGGTAACAGGCGATCGACTTTATGACATGGCTTTGCGCTTACAATATAGTCAGGATAGTCTCGCTTATCCGGTTAATTTAATTGTTGAATCCGATCTAAAAAAAGCGATCCAAATTGCCCTTAATAACACCAAAAATGAGGAAACTTTACATATTTTACCCACCTATTCTGCTATGTTAGAAGTACGAGAGATTCTCACGGGTCGAAAGATTTTGTAGAAATTAGAAAAGAGTGAAGATTAGTGTTAGGTGTTGGGGTGTTAGGGTGTTAGTTGAATTCCCCCATTTCCCCATTTGCCCATTCCCCCATTTCCCCATTTCCCCATTCCCTAATCCCCTAAAAAATTATGCAAGAACTAGAACTAAAAATCGGCTGGTTATATCCGACCTTAATGAGTACCTACGGCGATCGAGGTAATGTTATTACTATTCAAAGAAGATGTCAATGGCGTGATATTCCTGTGACAATTATTCCCCTAGATGCTCAAACAGAAGCCGAGACATTTTACCAAGTAGATATAATTGTTGGGGGTGGAGCGCAGGATCGGCAACAGGAGATCGTTATGCGCGATTTACAGGGGAAAAAAGCAGCGGCGATGAAAGAACAATTATCGGCAGGAATACCCGGGGTTTTTACCTGTGGTTCCCCACAATTATTAGGGCATTATTACGAACCAGCTTTCGGTCAAAGAATCGAAGGATTAGGATTATTAGACCTAGTAAGTAAACATCCTGGCCCCAATGCAAAACGCTGTATCGGTAACGTGGTTTTTGAAATTACGGCCTCTCCCTTAGCGGAGGAAATTAAAGCTATGACTGGGGAAAAACCGCTAGTAATTGGCTTTGAAAATCACGGGGGTCGTACCTATTTACAAACCGTTTCTCCCTTGGGAAAGGTGATTACTGGTTACGGAAATAACGGAGAGGACGGTTATGAAGGAGCATTTTACCACAATGCGATCGCTACCTATGCCCACGGTCCCCTACTACCCAAAAATCCCTTTTTAGCCGATTGGTTAATCCAAAAAGCTTTAGAACAAAAGTATCAAAAACCGATTTTTTTAACAAAACTTGATGATTCTCTGGCCCTGAAAGCACGATTTGCCATGTTTGAACGACTAGAACTAACCGGCGTGACCAATAAAGCCTAAACTGGTCATATACACTTATGGCAGGAGATAGTCAAACTAGCCATTAAAAATTTTAATTCTGGCAGCTTATGAAATTATGACTGGAAAAATTATCGATCGTCAAACGGCGGGGTTTCTCGTCCTCATCATCCCCCTAGCGGTGTTAATCATCCTTCTTTTTACCGCTTGGCCATTGATCCTACTTGTCTTCCTCTTAACTCTGGCAGTCAAGGTGTGGCAAGACTATCGCTGGTCAAAATTATCGACGGTGATTAACCCCTATTTCAATCAACTTTTACAGGACAATCAAGGTTGTCTCACCCCGATTGACCTATCGGCAAAAGCCAATCTCACGGCCAAATTAGCCAGACAATTTTTAGACAGAAAAGCTGAGGAATTTGGGGCGCAAAAAAAAGCTGTAGGCGATAAAGGTATGGCCTATTACTTTATCACCGCCAGTACCCTGGGTAGTATTTTTGATGAGAGTGACCCCTCTTTAGAAGAAATAGGGGAAAAACAAGTTCCTGCGATTACTGCCTCGAGATCTCCCCTGACCAATTTAGAGCCATCGCAGGAGGCTAAATCCCCCCTGATTGTCGCCGAGAAAAGCGAAAATTCTGTCCCGGAGGTTCCTGTTATTTCCTCCTCCCAACCCCTGACTAATTTAGGTAAATTATTTGAGGAAAAAGAGGAAGAAAATATCGCAGCAATCTCTGTTCAAGAAACGGTAATTCAAGAACCGGAGGAGATAATTAATCCTAGTTTAAACAGTTCTGCCAGTTCTTTGTTCCAGTCAGAATCAGAAGTTAGGGAAGAATCACTAACCTCTGTATCTGAAGCCATCTCATCGATGAGTTTGGCGGATTTGGCTAAACGTTTAGGAGTTACTCCGGCCGTTTTGGGTAGAAACAAGAAAAATAAATCCGAAACAGAATTCGCCGATTGGAGTCGCATCAGAGATCCCGATGGTATTGCTTGGAAATTTGACGCAAAAAACTCCCTATTTGTGGCCAACTGATAGGTGATTTGTTTGGTTTTCTAGACAGGCTCTCTGCCTGTCTTTTTTGGCTCTAAGATAAGGGGGTATCGGCACCCCCCTTATCAAGGGTAGGGTTGATTCATGAATCAACCCTACTATGAACCAAACCTAGGAACAGGGGGGATCGACACCCCCTTATCAAGGGGGGATCAAAGGAACGCTGATTCCCGACAAGATGAGTGATTGACTTTCCTGCTTTCATCCCAAAATAGTTGTGCTAGAATGGCGAAAAATTCTCGCGATTGATAATTATGTTAGCAGAGTTAGCCGCCGCCGAAATCGCTAAAATCGCCTTTGAAGCTGTTATCGGTAAATTAACGGAAGGAGCAATGGATAAAGGTGTAGAATTGTGGCAAAAAATTAAGCAAAAGTTACAAAAGGAACCCGCCGCCGCTCAGGTTTTAGCGGCAGCAGAACAAACCAAATCCGAGGCGATGATTGAACAGCAAGTGGTTCCTTTTTTACAGGTAGAAATGCTCAAAGACCCCAATTTTGCCCAAGAAATCCAAACCCTAGCACAACAAATTAAACAAGTTATCAACAGTGGCAATCAAGAAAATATCGCCATGAATGCCACAGCTTATGATAATAGTACCGTTAAAATAGTAGGAAAAATCGAGGCAGGTAAAGTTAGTTTCTAAATCCTAATGGCTCTCTTGGGTTAGTTGGGTAAAATGTATCACTGAATACATTTTATTATTCCCTATTTGCC
The DNA here is from genome assembly GCF_028329095.1 of Microcystis sp. CS-574. Taxonomy (NCBI): domain Bacteria; kingdom Bacillati; phylum Cyanobacteriota; class Cyanophyceae; order Chroococcales; family Microcystaceae; genus Microcystis; species Microcystis sp. CS-574. Next base: position 11,206 of record NZ_JAQMSY010000196.1, on the reverse strand, counting down.
AGAAGAGAAGGATGAACCACAAAGGCACAAAGGACACAAAGAGTAACTAGCGATCGATTAATCAAACTTATCACAGGAAAGACAAGAGAGCCATCCTAATTTTTATCTCAAGAAAACCCCCAATTTTTCTCATGACTTCAGAAACTAATTCCAACGAGATTAATCTATCGGCAACGGCCCAGGCTCAATCTAAAGTAAATTTAATTGGCAAAATCGAGACTAAAAATCTAATACTTTCCGAGGAACTTTTAAACCGATTGGAAACTCCATCGGGGGGTATTTTCAAGGGAGGAGATGCTCGAAAAAGTCTCGTCCATTGGCAGGGAAGGGAGGAGGAAATCACCCAAATTAAGCAGTGGTTTAATGATCAAAATGTTGCGATGATTGGCATCAAAGGAGTTGGAGGAATTGGAAAATCTACCCTAGCCAGCAAAATTTTTGAGGAGAAAATTACCCTCGATCCTTACCTAGGGGACGATGAAGATTTATTCCCAAAACGCTTTTGGTGGGAAGCGGGAAATCTGGGCGGATTTAGTGGTTTAGCTCGCCAATTCCTGACGGAATTTGGTTATCCCGTCCCCGAAAAAGAAATAGATTTACAGGAAGCTTTAATCAGACAATTGCAACGCCATCGCCACCTAATTATTATCGATAATCTAGAGAGTTTATTAGGGGAAGATGGTTCTTGGAATAATGAATTTTATCAGCAGTTTTTCACTGCTTGGATAGAAAAAGGTGACACCAGCAAAATTATAGTCACCACCAGAGAAAAGCCAAAAACTAGGGGTTTTAACCGTTGGATTGAGCTAAAAGGTTTGAAACCTCCTGAAGGGGCGAAATTGTTAGCAGAATCGCAAATAACAGGGGATCTAGAGAACTTTTCTCGACGGGTGGATGGTCATCCATTACTCCTGCGATTGGTGGCGGATTTAATCTTAGCAGAATTTCCGCAAAACCCCAGTTTAGAAAGGTTAGCGGATTTAGGATTAGGAAATTTATCGCAACTTTTGAGCGATTCGCAGGTGGTGGGGAGTCATCGTCAAGAGACAGTGGGAATTGCTTTGGTTTTAGATGCTAGTTTTCAGCGACTTAGCCAAAGACAGCAAGAATTATTCACTAAAACCAGCATTTATCGCCGAGAATTTGATTCTCTGGCAGCCAAAGCGGTGATGGATAATTACCCGGAGATCGCACTATCCGAGATCACGGCAGCTCTGCGAGAATTGCAGCGACGATCATTATTAGAAGAAAAAGAGGAAAATCGCCAGCGAATTTTTAGTTTTCAGCCTTTAGTTTGGGAATATGCACAATACAAAGCCGGCGATCAAAGGGAATTACACCAAAAAGCGATCGCCTATTATCTTTCTATTGCTCAACCCGACTCCTGGGAAATCCTCAACGATGTGCAACCTTACCTAGAAATTTTCTATCATTGCTATCAGTTAACCGAGTACGACTATGCTTTTGATATTCTCCGTGCTATCGATGATTTTCTCACCCGACGGGGGTATTATCAAACCCTAGCGGATTATTACCTTGAATTAGTCACTGTTTACCAACAACAGCAGGAGCAAACCAACCGGAATTATGCCGCATCCCTCAGCAGTTTAGGCAATGCTTACTATTTTCTAGGAGAATACCAAAAAGCGATCGAGTTTCATCAACAATGCTTAGCAATCGATCGGGAAATCGGTGATCGGGAGGGTGAAGCGTATTCCTACAATAATTTAGGCAGTGTTTACGATTCCCTAGGAGAATACCAAAAAGCGATCGAGTTTCATCAACAGTCCTTAGCAATCACACGGGAAATCGGTGATCGGGGGGGTGAAGCGAAATCCTACAATAATTTAGGCAGTGTTTACTATTCCCTAGGAGAATACGAAAAAGCGATCGAGTTTCATCAACAATGCTTAGCAATCGATCGGGAAATCGGTGATCGGGAGGGTGAAGCGAAATCCTACAATAATTTAGGCAATGTTTACTATTCCCTAGGAGAATACCAAAAAGCGATCGAGTTTTGTCAACAGTCTTTAGCAATCTTTCGGGAAATCGGTGATCGGAGGGGTGAAGCGGCATACTACAATAATTTAGGCAATGTTTACTATTCTCTAGGAGAATACCAAAAAGCGATCGAGTTTTATCAACAGTCCTTAGCAATCGATCGGGAAATCGGTGATCGGGGGGGTGAAGCGAATTCCTACATCGGTTTAGGCAATGTTTACTGTTCCCTAGGAGAATACCAAAAAGCGATCGAGTTTTATCAACAGTCTTTAGCAATCAAACGGGAAATCGGTCATCGGGGGGGTGAAGCGGATTCCTACATTAATTTAGGCATTGTTTACGATTCCCTAGGAGAATACCAAAAAGCGATCGAGTTTTATCAACAGTCCTTAGCAATCACACGCGAAATCGGTGATCGGGGGGTTGAAGCGAATGCTTGGTTTAATCTGGGACTTACCTACTATAAACTCAAACGTATATCGGAAGCGAAAGAAGCAATTCTTCAAGCGCGGGAATTATTTCAAGCATTGGGGTTAGCAGCGGATGTTCAAAAGTGCGATCAGGCAATTCGGCAATTAGAAACCCGAAAATATCCCTTAATCGTTGCTTTCTTTCTGGGGGTGGTTATGTTTCCTTTAGTTTTAATTGGGGGGATAATAGTGGCATTGTGGCGATTGTTAAAAAGATGGTTGAGGAAAGCATAATTATCGGTAGGATGGGTTAAATATCCCTTATTTTTAACCTGAGTTTCACATCTGCTGATTTCCCCTCATAACTACCATAAAGTGAGAAATTATAGTAATATTTCTAAGGATTACCAGAAAAGAAAGAGCGCCATGCTGCTGTTCCGATCGCTCCTCCTAAAAGGATAATTAACGTCCAAACTTGATTTTTTTGGGTTCCTTCCAGCTTTTCTAGTCTTCTATCCATCCCATCGACTTTCTCAGTTAGTTTTGCTTGTCCTACCTCTAGCTTAGTTAGCCGTTCGTCAATTTTCTCAAATTTCTGGTTAAGATCCTTCTGTAGTCCGTCAAATTTCTGGTTAAAATCTTTCTGTAGTCCGTCAAATTTCTGGTTGAAATCCTGTTGCAAGGTATCGATTTTTTGGTTAAAATCTTTCTGTAGTCCGTCAAATTTCTGGTTAAAATCCTTCTGTAGGCTGTCAAATTTCTGGTTAACATCCTGTTGCAAGGTATCGATTTTTTGGGTGACATCTCTTTGCAAGGTATCGATTTTTTGGTTAACCTCCTTGATGCTGTCTTTAATTTCCTTGAGGACGGATTCAAGACTATAAGTAACGGTTTCGTTAGACATTTTGGTAACATCCTTGGGAGTAATGATAGTATAATAATTTTATTATAATCCTAAATCTGGTTATTAAAAACTGATTACCTATTGCCTAGAATTTAGTATTATGGCAATATTTCTAAGGATTACCAGAAAAGAAAGAGCGCCACGCTGCCGTGCCGATCGCTCCTCCTAAAAGGATAATTAACGTCCAAACTTGATTTTTTTGGGTTCCTTCCACCTTTTCTAGTCTTCTATCCATCCCATCGACTTTCTCAGTTAGTTTTGTCTGTCCTACCTCTAGCTTAGTTAACCGTTCGTCGATTTTGTCAAATTTCTGGTTAATATCTTGTTGCAAGGTATCGATTTTTTGGTTAACTTCCTTGATGCTGTCTTTGATTTCCTTGAGGACAGATTCAAGACTATAAGTAACGGTTTCGTTAGACATTTTGGTAACATCCCTGGGAGTAAGTTTTTTTACGCACTTTCCGTTGATACTACAATAATTTTATCTTAATACTAATACCATTTTTCTCAAGTAATGGCAGAGATGGTTAATTGCCCTCATCCCCAACCCCTTTCTGGGAGAGGGGAGTAGGATACCTGTCACGAATAAAGAAAAATGGTATTATGTTAAAATGTTGAGGGCTTTGTTTTTGGGTCTGATTTGTTGTTATATTGATCAGACTATACCTGATGAGCCTTTCTTAATCAGGCCTCGAGGCTGATGTGTTTCCTTTTTGAATTGGTGTTTTTGTTAGTAACGAAGCTGATAAGCGGTAGGGTAAATAAAAAATGACAGAACAAACTTGGTGGGTACAAAAATGGTTAGAACTACTCGATTCCTATCGCTTTAAAAAACGCTTGGAACGAGCTAGACTCTACGCTAGAGAGGGCAATGTTTTAAGTATTGACTTTGAAGACTCGCAAGTTATTGCTAGAGTACAAGGCAGTGAATCCGAACCTTATATAGTGGATTTATCCCTAGCGGCTTTTAGTGATGAAGAATGGGATTATATTATTAAGCTTCTCTCCAAAAAAGCCATTTATTCCGCTCAATTACTCACCGGACAAATGCCCGATCATATCGAGCGTGTTTTTATCGATAGTGGGGTAAATTTATTTCCCTTTTCCCTAGCTGATATTCGCTCCCGTTGCACCTGTCCCGATCAAGCCAACCCCTGCAAACATATAGGAGCAGTATATTATCAATTGGGCGATCGTTTTAGTGTCGATCCCTTCCTGCTTTTGCAACTGCGTGGCCGAAGCAAAAGCCAAATTCTGGAAGCTTTACGCGAAAAACGCTCCTATTCCTCTGATAATCAACCTTTAGCAGTCAGTGAACCCCCCGCAGCAGTCGAAAAAACTGCCCCCGAAAGTGCTATCGATCGCTTTTGGCAGTACGATGAGGAGCTAGATCCCTCCCTCGTTGTCATTACGCCGGGGAATGAAAATCAAACCATTCTCGACATTTTAGGCAATTTTCCCCTGGCTGCCCCCGAATCCGATGCCATAGAACAATTTTTAAAACCAATTTACCGGCAAATTCCCCAAGAAGCGATGGCGATTGCTTTACAGTAGGGGAATTTGGGGTATAAGTAGCTGGTTGTAATTAAATTAAAAATGGATTTTAGGTTTGATCCCCCCTGCCCCCCTTGATAAGGGGGGTTTGATCCCCCCTGCCCCCCTGCCCCCCTTGATAAGGGGGGTTTGATCCCCCCTGCCCCCCTTGATAAGGGGGGTGTCTGATAATTTTTAACGCCTACCTACTTAGGATCAGCCTAGTCAAAGTGGTGCCAAGGACAAAAAAGCCAGCCAGATTTGTCCTCGCATCAGGGTGAGGAATTGACCAGGTAGAAAATTGCCTCACCACTAACCGCTAAACCGTCTTACTTTTGCCGGTTTTACTACCCGGGGAAGTAGTTTTTTTAGTGGTGCTAGAAGTAGTTTTCTTGGTAGTGGTTTTCTTGGCAGTGGTTGTCTTGGCTGCTAGGGCGACTAAAGCTTGTTCTAGAGTTAGGGTTTCGGCGGTTTCTCCTTCAGGAATCTTGGCGTTAGTTTTGCCGTGTTTGATATAAACTCCGTAGGGACCCTCGTACAATCCCACCAATTCCCCGTCGTCGGGATGTTTACCCAATTCTTTTAGGGGTGGTTTGGTGGAACCGCGAGTGCCGCGAGTTTTTTTGGGTTCGGCTAATAAGGTTAAGGCTCGATCGAGGGTTATAGTTAAGACATCATCGCCAGCTTTCAAGGAACGATATTCTTTTTCCTTGCCCTCTTCCTGAACTACATAGGGACCAAAACGCCCTAAACTGGCTTTAATTTTGCCTCCGGTGAGGGGATGGGTTCCCAGTAGTCGTGGCAGTGCCAATAAACCCACCGCTTGTTCGAGGGTGACATCCTCTGGTTTGACTCCTTTGGGTAGGGAGGCGCGTTTCGGTTTGGGGTTGTCATCGCTGATATCTCCTAACTGGACGTAGGGACCGTAACTACCCACGAGCAGATAAATTGGCTCTCCGGTGTCGGGATGAAGACCGATTTTGTCCGGACCTTCGGTTTTTTGTCGCAGCAGGGTTTCTACCTGTTCGGGGTTGAGGTCGGCGGGGGTTAAATCGGCGGGGATGGAAGCGGTGAGGATTTCATCGCCTCGGGAGACTTCTAGATAGGGACCGTACTTGCCGATCTTGATGGTTGCCTGCAAATCCTCTAAAATCACCGATTTAGCGGTGCTAGAGTTAATTTGACCCTCGCGCTCTTTTACTTGGCTTTCTAGCCCCTTTTCGCCGCGATAGAAGCGATCGAGATAGGGCAACCACTGAGCGGAACCGGTGGCGATATCGTCGAGGGTTTCCTCCATCTTCGAGGTAAATTTGGGATCTACCAGGTCGGGGAAATGATTTTCTAATAAACCGACGACGGCGAAGGCGGTGAAGGTGGGAATGAGGGTTTTATTCCGCATTTGGGCATAACCGCGATCGATAATGGTGCCGAGAATAGTGGCGTAGGTGCTGGGTCGCCCGATTCCTTCACTTTCGAGGGTTTTTACGAGAGAGGCTTCGCTATAACGGGCGGGGGGTTGGGTATCGTGGCTAATGGCTTCTAGTTGGCGACAATTGGGGGTATCACCGACGCTGAGGGGGGGTAGGATTATTTCTTGGTCGTCGATGGCGGCTTCGGGATCGTCGGAACCTTCCACATAGGCGCGGAAAAAGCCGGGGAAGTCGATTCTTTTGCCGGAGGAGCGAAATCCGGCATTTTCCACCTGAATATTAACGGCGATCTGGGTAATACGGGCATCGGCCATCTGTGAGGCGACGGTACGTTTCCAGATTAGGTCGTAGAGGGCGAATTCTAGTCCGCTCAGGCCGGTTTCCCGGGGCAAGCGAAAGCTACTGCCGGCAGGTCGGATGGCTTCGTGGGCTTCCTGCGCGCCTTTGCTTTTGGTGGTGTATTGCCGGGGTTGGGGACTGAGATAGTTTTTTCCGTACATTTGTTCTACACAATGACGGGCGGCGCTGATGGCCTGATCGGAAAGATGGACGGAATCGGTCCGCATATAGGTGATGTAGCCCTGTTCGTAGAGATTTTGGGCGATTCGCATGGTGTCCCTGGCGGATATGCCTAGTTTCCGGTTAGCTTCTTGCTGTAGGGTGGAGGTGGTGAAGGGGGGGGATGGTTTGCGAGTGGTGGGTTTTTCTTCGGTGTGGCTAACGCGCCAGATTTTGTCTTGGATCTGTTCTTTTAAGGCGGTGGCGGTGGCTTGATCTAAGAGTGTCACCTGGCGACCGGGGAGCAGTCTGCCGGTGTCGGCATCGAAATCGCTCCCATTTGCCACTTTTTGACCGTTTAAGGTGACTAATTTCGAGTCGAATTGATTTTTGTCCTTTTCTAAAGTCGCCTTCAGATCCCAATAATTGGCGGTTTTAAAAGCCCGTCGTTCCCGTTCCCGTTGTACGAGCAGACGTACCGCCACCGATTGTACCCGGCCGGCGGATAAACCTTTGGAGATTTTTTTCCAGAGTAGGGGGGAGAGGGTATAGCCGTAGAGGCGATCGAGTATGCGGCGGGTTTCTTGGGCGTGAACTAAATTTTCGTCGATGGAGCGACAATTTTTCAGGGCGGTTTGGATCGCTTCTTTGGTGATTTCGTGAAATACCATCCTTTTGGTGGGTATTTTCGGGTTGAGTACCTGTAAGAGATGCCAACTGATGCTTTCTCCTTCCCGATCTTCGTCAGTGGCGAGGATCAGTTCGCTCGCGCCTTTGAGGGCTTCTTTTAATTCTTTGACGATTTTACTTTTGGTTTTGGGGACGACGTAGAGAGGATCGAAATCGTTCTCCACATCCACGCCTAAGTTAGCCCAGGATTTGTCTTTGTGGGCGGGGGGAATTTCTTCGGCAGAGGCGGGCAGATCGCGGATGTGGCCCATGGAGGCTTGGACTCGATAGCCGCTAGGCAGATAATTACTGATCGTCCGAGCTTTGGTGGGGGATTCGACAATAACCAGGGTTGACATAGGAATTGATCACGAGGGCATGGCCACAGCGACTGTTTTAGTTAGACTGACCATCTTTGTTTGATGATGGGCAAAAGTTACTATTTATCTTGACCGGCTTGATTCGGGTCAAAATCCACTTACTACGATAATAGAGATTAAAGCTGGTCTTTTGTCACTAACTTCTTAATAAAACTTAATATTTTTCTGGAGCAGGAAGAGGGGAGCAGGGAGATGGGGTAATGGGGAGAAGGGAGAAAAAAGCTGACTCGGAGAATACTGACTCCTAACCCAATGTTCGCCAAAGATAAGCAAAATTTATTTATTGATGCCAAAAACTTGAGAATATTTAAATTAACATTCCGCAATATTTATAAATTCTTAAGAATTAATTGAGAAAGATTTTTATTTAACAACGATGTTACAATGGTTACAGCGATTTTACTGAATTTCATAATGGCACATTCCGTGCTTTTTTAGGCAGCAATGGTTGAAACCCTTGCCACACCTAGAAGGTTATTCTAATTAGGACGGATAAATTAGTCAATTTCACCAACAACGATGATCTTTTTTGTGTGTAGTTTTATTGCAAAAAAAAAGTTTTTTTGACAAAAAGCACAAAGTATGATATGCACCCAACGTATTTCTGGCTGCCAGTAGTTATTGCAGAGTGGGAGTTGGGGAGAAGGGAGAATAAATAAAAATAATCCTCCTGACTGGAAAGAGGGTGTAGGGTGTGGGGTGTGGGGTGTAGGGAAGGAAACCTCTTTCATCTGTGGTGGTGAAAATTTTTTCATCAGGACTGACGCCTGACGACCGACGCCTAACCCCACCAACCAACTTTTTGCCGCAAACCCTAGTTATGTCTGATTTACGTCAATATGCCCCGGCAACAGAACGCAATCGTCAGCCGATTTTGGAAGTTCTCAGCCAATTTTTACCGAAGACTGGGAATATTCTAGAAATATCTAGCGGCACGGGTGAACACGCTGTTTTTTTTGCCCCTCGTCTTGCTCCTTGTCGTTGGATTCCCTCGGATTGTAACCCTCTGGCTCTAGATAGTATTCGCAGTTGGTGCGATTATTATCCTAGTTCTAATCTAGATCGCCCCCTATTTATCGATGTTCATCAGTCAGTTTGGGCGGTAGAGACGGAAAATATCGTTATTAATGCCATTGTTAATATTAATATGATTCATATCGCCCCTTGGTCCGCTTGTTTAGGTTTAATGGCAGGAGCGAGTCGCATTCTTAGTTCGGGGGAAATTCTCTATCTTTATGGTCCCTATAAACGACAGGGAAAACATACTTCTCCTAGTAATGAAAGCTTTGATTTTTCTCTCCGTTCTCAAAATTCTGCTTGGGGAGTTAGGAATTTAGAAGATGTGGTGCAAGCAGCGAGCGATCGAGGTTTACAATTGTTAGAAGTAATTCCTATGCCCGCTAATAATCTCTCGGTTTTATTTGCCTTAACATAGCAATTATCAGTGAACAGTAATCGGTAATTAGCTTCTAAAGGCAAAAGGCAAAAGGCAAAAGGCAAAAGGCAAAAAAAAGAATCTGGCAATTCTCCTACCTAAAAAGAAGGTTATAAACTAAGTACATCCAAGCTTTTAGCTTAACCAATTAAGTAGGGAGGCACAATTATTTGTAGGATGGGTTAGCGGTAGCGTAACATAATCGGGCGTTGGGTTTCATGCTTCAACCCAACCTACGTTCTGATCACTGAAAAAAGCTCCCCACTTCCCACTTCCCACTTCCCACTTCCCACTGATAACTGATAACTGATAACTGATAACTGATAACTGATAACTTATTTCCAACCAGCGCGATTCATTACCTGTACTGCTTTGGCTAAATTAGGACCATAATTAGCCACGCTAACGGTATCTTCTTTACCGCGTCCGAGTTTTGCTAGGAAAGGGTCTAAAGCAACCCCTCGAACCACGGGATATTCTTGATTACCCTTAGCAAAAAAGTTCTGTGCTTCATTGCTAGAAAGATACTCTAAAAATTTAATGGCCGATTCTCGATTGGGAGCGGTTTTAATTAAACCACCACCACTAATATTAACGTGAGCGCCGCGGCCTGTTTGGTCGGGGAAAATTACGCCTACTTGGTCATAAATTGCCCGTTTAGCGGGGTCTTTTTCTTCGGCATACCCCGCTAAGTAATAGGTGTTAGCTAGGGCTAAATCGGCAATTCCTGCGGCTACAGCTTCGATTTGTGCCTTATCATTGCCCTGGGGTGAACGGGCAAAATTAGCCACTAATCCCCGACACCATTTTTCTGTGGCTGCTTCTCCTTGGATGTCGATTAACCAAGCGGTAAAAGATTGACTATAGATGTTACTAGACGACCGAGTGACGACTTTTCCTTTCCATTTGGGATTGGTTAAATCTGCATAGGAATCGATTTCTCTGGGGTTAACTCTGTCTTTGTTGTACATGATTACCCGCAAGCGTTTACTAAACCCGAACCAGTGACCTTTGGGGTGACGCAAATGAGCGGGAATTCTTTGGGTGAGAATGGGGGAATTGACTGGGGCAAAAATTCCCTGTTGGTCGGCCCGCCATAATCTCCCGGCATCTACTGTCAGGAGTATATCAGCAGGACTATTGCGGCCTTCGCTTTTGATTCGTTCGATTAATGGGTCTGCTTCCCCTTCGACCAGGTTAATTTTTATTCCCGTTTGTCGGGTGAAGTTGTCATACAATCGTCGGTCGGTGTTGTAGTGACGGGAGGAATAGAGGTTTAATTGTTTAGTTTGGGCGGAAACTTCGTTTATTTTCCCTAATTGACCCACTGCTACTGCTAAGGTGGCTGTTCCCGCGCCTAGAAAGACTCTCCGAGTTATTTTATCGTTCATTGCTCGATTCTTGGCAAAGTTGTCTTTTCCTATTGTACAGCTATTGAGAATAATTCTTATCTATATGAGAAATTACTTGTCGGGCTAGGGCGGTAGATGGGGCAAAATCAAGGCAAAATCAGGGTTTTTTGCTTTGATAGGGCTAATAAATCCTCGAATCTATCGCTAGTTAAGTTCAATAAGCTTAAGATGTTACCTCAAGCTCGATCGAGGGTATTGTGGAATGAGAGCAGCGAGAGTCAAGATAATGATCAACAGCGATCACCAACAAGCGATCGAGCTAATGTTAGCATCGGGAGACTATAGCAATTCAGACGTTGTCAGATCAGAATAGAAAAGATGCAATGCAATCCTTGCTATCAAAGTAATTTCAGTTCCAATCTGATTCGGATCATCTTTCAATTCGACAACGCCTGATTTCTAGTCTATCTTTGACAATGGTAGTCGGTACTTCCTGGGCAAAACCGAATATAGTTTTGGCTCAAACTTGTAATTACTTTGCCGGAACTGCTGTGACGGGAAAAAGCGTTAACATCGATTTATGTTCGATTGTTC